>DAOURK010000165.1 GCA_030625085.1 Pseudomonadota bacterium | reverse complement strand
CAAATTTTGGAGCATTTAAAGAGGCGATTCAGGATTGCTTGAACAATACTCATAGCTTACATAAAAAAGCTCTTGATTCTTTGTTAACTCTTAAATTTCAGACTTTTAAAAAATCGCAATTTATGCCCTTTTAAAGTATATCATAAGTATAATTATAGAAAAGGTGAAACCGGAGTTGTTAATATTATATTAAAAATACCACCCAGCACGACCAACCAATACATCTAATAAAGAAAGGAGAAAAAATGCTGTCAAAATTATCTAAAAGTTACCTCTTCGCTATTTGCTTTATTTTCTTAATGCTTATTTCTCTCAAGGTCCCAACAGGATGCCATGGATTTGAAATTGGAATTGTTGTTTCGCCAAGCACCCTCAATCTCGAAAGCCGGGGTGGTGTTGTTACCGTGCACACGAACATAGTATATGGTGATGTGGACCATGAAGATGTTTACCTGAACGGAATTGCGATTAGCAGTTGGAAAGCTGACAGCCGGGGTTATTTTGTGGCCAAATTTTTAATGAGTGAAGTTAAAGCCTTAGCTGAAAGCGGGAATTTAGATGTTCCTGGTGAGAATACACTTGAACTTGTCGGTTATACTACAACCGGCGAAGAGTTCACTGGTTCGGATATTATAACAGTCATAGATATTGACCCAGCAGGAAGGTAATCGAAGGTAATCAGGATCTTATTCTCACATCTTCTTTTACCCTCTTAATTTTAAAGCACTTCAGGCGAAAGTCTGGGGTGCTTTTTTTGTCTGTGCTTTTTCAAAGTAACCACCCATGGCTCTCAGAGCCACTACAAACTATGTAATTGTTTTTATGAAAATCTATATGTGTATGGTCATTTTTAAACAACTCTTAAAAAAATGCATGTTCTTCTTTTTAAAAACGTTAAAAGCAAGGGCGTATAGCTTATCAATGCCCTTTCGTTTGCTTCATTATTCAAAATTAATTTGACTCTGTTTCATTGATAAAATAATATCGGCAATAAGGATATGAGATTAGCATAAAGGGGTAAAAATTTAATAAGGATCTAGGTAATATTGCCTAAATCATATAAAAAATTAAATAGGCCATAGGGTTTAGCTGAAAAAAATATTTCATAAAAAAAGCCGCACTCACCTTTGGCGTTAATTTGAGCTTATTTATATCTTTATATCCAAATCTTAAGTAATAGAGATTTTTTTCTTGACATATAGAGCAATTCAATGCTATTTTAATAACCCAAATCAGGCAATCAATTGCCGTATTTAGGGTTTAAATAAAAAACCGATCAGGTAATCAGAAGGCATAAATAGTCCTAAATACTAATTGCCTTAAGGGAATAATCATAATCATGGAATCAAATAACAATACCAAACAAAAGGTTTCGCGTCTCATAGAAAAAGGGGTAACGATTCCGAATCCCGCAAGCGTTGATATTGGGCAAGAGGTGGATTTGGATCGGATATCAGGTGAAGGGGTGGTTCTGTATTCCGGTTGTAAAATCTTTGGGTCAAAGACCCTCATTATGGCTGGAAGCAAATTGGGGTATGAAGCCCCGGTGAGTGTAAGGGATTGTCAAATAGGGCCAAAGGTAGAACTGAAAGGTGGATTTTTTCGGAACTCGGTATTTTTAGAAAAGGCCAATATGGGATCCGGCGCACAAGTGCGTGAGGCGTGTATTTTTGAAGAAGAGGCCAACGGAGCCCATACTGTTGGGCTCAAACACACCATCTTATTTCCCTTCGTTACCTTAGGCAGCCTCATCAATTTTTGTGATTGTCTTATGTCCGGGGGGACAAGCAGAAAAAACCACAGTGAGGTAGGAAGCTCCTATATTCACTTCAATTATACACCAAATCAAGACAAGGCCACTGCCTCTTTAATTGGTGATGTACCACGGGGAGTAATGCTTGATCAAAACCCTGTTTTTTTGGGTGGTCAAGGGGGGGTGGTAGGGCCTGCCAGATTGGGATTTGGAACAATCATAGCCGCCGGATGCGTTTTTCGGGGAGACTCTCCTGAGGATAACAGGCTTATTGTTGCTCAGGCGCTTGAGGGGAAAAATTCAGACTTTCATCCCGGGGTTTACTGGAATATAAAAAGGCGGGTAGTAAACAACATACATTATTATGCCAATCTTATAGCCCTGAAGGAGTGGTATAAAACCGTTCGTTCGCAATTTTTGCCCAAAAGCCCTTTAGGTGAAGAACTCTATAAAGGGGTCCTGGAAAAATTGGACCTTGCTTTTGAAGAAAGAATAAAACGCTTCAAGGCCCTGGTCCAAAAACTGCCCCGATCTGCCGAGAGGTATCAAGGGATAATGAAACAAAAGGCCTCCCAAGAGTTACTGAATCAAAAGAAGGAACTTTGTCAAAATTGGCCGCAAATAGAAGACCTTCTTCATAATGTTCAGGATAGAGCGATTGATTCTCCGGAGAAAAACACTTTTATGGAACAGATGGCTAAAGAAAGTGAAGAAAAGGGCCATGATTATATTAAGGTAATTCAGGAACTTGATACAAAATGGCGCACAATAGGCACAAAGTGGTTGGATTCTCTGGTACGTGAAATAAATACAGAGACTTTAGCAAAAATTCCCTCTTTTCAAGCATAATGGTTTATTCTAAAATTTTTCGTTTATTTCGTTTATAAGGAGAAGGCAAATGGGGAAATTGTTTGGTACAGACGGCATAAGGGGTGTAGCCAATACCTACCCAATGACGGCAGATATGGCCTTAAAGATCGGAAAAGCCACTGCTCATTTATTTAAACGAGAGGGGCATAAGCCCAGAATCATTATTGGCAAGGATACCCGAATTTCAGGATATATGCTTGAAAACGCTCTTATCTCAGGGATCTGTTCCATGGGGGTAAACGCTATTCTGGTAGGCCCCATACCAACGCCGGGAATTGCTTTTTTAACCGACAGCATGAGGGTTGACGCCGGTATTATGATTTCCGCATCGCATAACCCCTTTGAAGACAATGGGATCAAAATTTTTTCCAGCAGTGGTTACAAGCTTCCCGATGAAAAGGAACTTGAAATAGAAGATCTTATCTTGTCAAAGGATTTGGATGCCTTAAACAGCTCTTCCCATACCCTGGGCAAATCCTACAGAATGGAGGATGCCAGGGGAAGGTATACTGTATTTTTAAAACACAGCTTTCCCAAAAAATATACCCTTGAGGGGACAAAGGTAGTGTTGGACTGTGCCAATGGAGCTACCTATAAGGTAGCGCCTGAAACCTTTTTTGAATTAGGGGCCGAGGTGACTACATTATTTAATGAGCCCAATGGTATGAATATCAACCTAAATTGCGGTTCCCAGCATCCTGAGGTTTTAGCCCAAGAGGTGGTGAAAAGGAAAGCCAATGTGGGGTTTGCCTTTGATGGGGATGGCGACAGGGTAATTGCGGTGGATGAGAATGGCACGGTAATAACAGGCGATCAAATTATGGCCTTGTGCGCCAAGGTGATGAAAAAAGAAGGTGAGCTTACCAATAATCTGGTGGTAGCCACTGTTATGAGTAATATAGGGCTGGGGTTAGCCTTAAAAGATTTGGGTATTGAGCTATTAGCCACTAAGGTTGGTGACCGGTACGTTTTGGAAAAGATGCAGGAGACGGGAGCATCCATTGGGGGTGAGGAGTCAGGACACCTGATCTTTTTACAACATCACACCACAGGAGACGGCATTTTAAGCGCCCTGCAAATTTTGGCGGCCATGAAGAGTGAACAAAAGCCTTTATCTGAACTTGCCCGGATAATGAAGGTTTTCCCCCAAAAACTGATTAATCTAACAGTAAAGAATAAGCCTGATATATCAACTGTACCTGATATAGTAAAGGTAATTACAGAGGTTGAGGAGCAATTGGGCGATCAAGGCAGGGTATTAGTGAGATATTCCGGCACCCAGCCCATGTGCCGGGTTATGGTGGAAGGGCCGACTCAAGAAGACACTGATAACTTCTGCCAAAAAATTGCCAAGGTTGTCCAAGAAAAACTTAATTAATTGCTTATTAAAATATTTAAGATAGCTTCAGGACACCAAAAAATTATATAAACTTTCTGAACACTATTTTATCATGTATAAAAAAGCAGGAATCCAGAGGATGAATGGATTCCTGCTTTTGTTTTTCCCATTTAAGAATAAATTCGGATTTTAAAGATATAACTGTTTAAATTTTAAAAGCTCCTCGATGGATTATTTTTTTGGCAAAATAATTGTGGGAATATAGGCCCCCCCGTCCAGGCGCTTACGTAAATCTCTGGAGTATACCGCAGCCTATATTCCCAATAGAAGGAGATACTCTTAGGTAATTATGAATATGTATATAATCAAAGCATTTCAATAAACATCTAAGAAAAATCCTTGGCCGTATCTTCCGGCTCTGCCAAATTGCTTATCGCCTGCTTCGTAATAATCACATACACCATTATTGTCGGCATCAACAAAGCTTCCTGGTCTGCGACTTACCCTTTTACCGACAACGCAGCCTCTATAATAATCACATATGCCGTTATTGTCGGCATCAACATAGTTTTGAATATTATACGCCCTTTTGGTTCCGCGCCTTAGGTAATTACAACCGTTTCCATTACAGTTGGCGTTAAAATTTCCAACACCCGTCGCCAAAGGCATGCTTGGCAAGCATCGGCGATGATAAGCATTGGCATTCATTGTTGCCGGACACATACTGATTGCCAGGGCCAATAGAATAACCTTTCCGAACACTCTAAATTTTCTCATTTTGCTTTTCCCTTATGATAAATATACATGTTTAAAAAGAGAAACGTCCTTATCAACTGAAAATTGCCGTTACAATACCGGAGTTGTTAAAGTCAGCTCGAAAGTTCCCGTTTGTATTACAGCAAGTTGTTTTGTCAATGTATAATTGCCGGCCAATTCAGTTGGAGAAATGAGAGTTCCGACAATGTCGATTCTAGTAGGCCAATTACCAAGTCCGGAACAGATGCCGGTAAGAATCACTTGATTGTCAATGAATTCACCGGTTACATCAACCGGATTCGTGAGAAGGGTATTGCCTATCAATTGAACCACGCCGGCGAGCACTATTGGATTGACCGGATCTTCAACAATATTGAGGGTCATACTTCTGGAAGAGATGCCACTAGACCAAAGACCTATCCAGGCTCCTGCTTGTTCAGCTAAACCATTTACGCTTCTTAAACCGCCGAGAATGCCTCCCAAACCACTCAGGCCGGTATACATGCTGCCATAAAGCCCGCCACCGAAGGGCCCACCCCCGCCATACATACCGAGTTTGCCGAGCCAACTTAAGCCAAGACTTCGAAGGCCGGACATATTCAATCCGCTCCAATTATTCAGGCTGCCTAAGCCGCCGTATTGGCCGGAATTATAGAAAAAATTGTTCCCTAAAAGACCATTTGATGCATATAGATTATAGGGATTATATATTCCTCCCAAAAGATCGCCACTGTAAAGACCGCTGCCTAAAAGCCCACCTCAGTAAGGTCCGCTTAAGCCATACATTCTATTATACAAGCCGCAGTATAGCCCGCGCCGTATAGCCCACCAAAACCATATATTCCGCTATTCATGCTGCCATAATATCCGCCGCCATAATATGCTTGAACAGTTCCCTGATGAACTGGAGTGAAGATAAATAAAAAGAAAGAAAAAATAATAAAAACCTTATATTTGCCAAAACAATTCATCGTTGTAATTTCCTCCCAGACTCTCCGAATCAACCATCGTAAGAATATTCTTTTTAAATAATCATCTTTTTGTGTTTTTCGGGCCATTGAAATTCAAGAACAAATTCTTTACTTTTGTGTATCCATTTCCCTCCTTTCGAGACAAAACAATCTCCGTAAATTAGTTATTAATCACATCTTACTATTTATAATACATACTTTTCATTTTACTGACAATAAGTGTAATTACCTATTTATCAATAGGTAAAACTACCTAATTTAAGGAAATTCAGGAAGGACTTAAAAAAAAAAGGGGACTGAATAGTTACTGCTTAGGAGGTGTACCCCTTGCGTATTGCGTACTTTACCAGGTTAGCGGTTTGTTTGATGTTTAATTTTTTCATCCTATTGGCCCGATGATGCTCTACAGTGCGCGTGCTTATAAAGAGCAGTTCAGCAATTTGTTTGTTGGACCTCCCCTCCGCAATAAGTTTTAACACTTCTCGCTCACGTATGGACAACGGCTCAGACATTAAATCCGCTTGCCCCTTATGGCGGGACTGGATTAATCCATGGGTCACTTCCCCGGATAAGAGGGGTGATAAATACCGGCCTCCTCTCCGAATCATTTCTATGGCGGCAAAGAGTTCCGTATCCGCATCTTCTTTAAGCAAATATCCTTCAGCGCCGGAAGCGAAAGCGGAATAAACGTATTCCTTGTCCCTATACATAGTCAACATTAACACTTTTATCTCAGTCCAAATTTTTTTAATTTCTCGGGTTGTTTCAAGTCCACGGAGATTAGGCATGGAGATATCCAAAATCACCATATCAGTGGTCGTTGTCTTTAGAAATTTTAGAAGATTGAAGCCGTCGCCAATCTCTCCAATGACTTGCAAATCCTTAACTCTTTCCAGTATATTTTTTATTCCCTTACGAAACATGACATGATCATCGGCCAGGATAATACGATATGGTTCCATTATAAATATGCTCCTTCATTCAGCGGAATGGTAATGGCAATTCTAGCGCCTGCGCCCTCCCGGCTCCATATGTCAAGTGATCCTCCAAGCATCCTGGCCCGCTCGTACATGGCGGCCAACCCCAGGCCCTTTTTCCCGGTTTCCTCGTAAGCAATCTCTTGAAAATTAAACCCTATTCCGTTATCTTTTACACGAAAAAAAACTCGATCACCTTGCTTGCGAATGACAATAGAGGCCTTGGTGGCCTGAGCGTGCTTGGCTACATTGGTAAGGCACTCCTGAACAATCCTGTATAAAATAATTTGGCCCTCCTGTGAAAACAAATCATCTGCGGCCTTCACATCAAGCATGCACTTGATATTACTATGTTTAGTGAAGGACTCAACCAGCCGTCGAATGGCGGCTGTAAGGCCCAAGTCCTCCAAGATGGAAGGACTCAAGTCCCGGGAAAGTCGATGGACATTTTCAGTGACCTCATTAATATAGTCAATCGCCTCATCACACTCTTCTTTCAGCTTTATTTGGTCTTTATGCAACGCATCTTGAATAGATCTAAACTTAAGTTTTAAAACTATGAGGCCTTGCCCCAATTCATCATGAAGCTCCCTAGACAGTCGCCTCCTTTCTCTTTCCTGGGCTGTAAGGAGTTGGGAAGAGAGAAAATGAAGTTCCTTTTCTGATTTTCGTAAAGCCTCTTCCGCCTGCTTGCGCTCCGTGACGTCTCTGGCAATGATAACAGCTCCGGCAATCCTTTCTTTGTTTTTCAGTGTAGCCGCCGAAAAGAGCATAGAAATATGCTTTCCCCTGGCGGTTATATAATCCGCTTCATGATTCATGACAGTCTTTTCTTCCAGCAACCTCCGGAATCCCGAGCCTGTAAAAAAGTTCACTTTTTCTGAGACGATTTTATCAATATTTTGGCCTACAAGTTCAGCTTCTTTATACCCTAATAAATCACATGTTGCCCGATTAACCGTTTTAATCTTTGCTTCCGGGTCAAGGACAATGAGTGTTTCATTCATACTTCCGATAATGTTATCAACATAATCCCTGGAAACGGTCGTTTTTTGTAAATCCTCTATCATATTGTTAAAGGCATTGGCTAAAGCGCCGATCTCATCATTTCTTTTAATCATCAGCGGGGTATTCAGACAGCCCTCGGCTACTTTCTCCGTTGCTTCGGTTATCCGCTTAATAGGCCAAGAAATAAAAGTAGCTAAAAGATAGGCAATAATTCCCCCTAATATTGTAGTCGCCAACCCTATAAGGAAAATTTGGCGTCGAGCTTTATCAATTACCTTTTCAAGGGCAATATAGGAATATCCTAACCGGATTGTTCCTAATCTAATGCCGGCAACTTGGATGGGTGAAAAGATATCACAATGTAATTCTTTATCCTTTGACAAATGCCTGGAAGTATACCCCGGTTCCTTCGAATTCACGGCAATAACACTTAACCTATCAGTGTAAGTCTTATTAACCTCGACCAGATCGCTGTGCATAACTATCTTGCCTAGAGGATCTAATACCATAGCATAAAGAACGTAATCTTGATCCATAGTGTGGTTAATAAATCGGCGCAAAGTCGGCAAGTTATGATTTAATAAAGGTCTGGCCGTAAACTTCGCCAAATCACACGCTAAAGCCAGCCCCCTTTTTTCAAGCTCACTTTCCAGGGTTTTTTTATGCTGCATCGTAGTAATGATTCCCATGACCAGCACAAGAATCACAACGAGACCCTCAATCAATAAGGTCAATTTAGCCCTTAAATTAGATTTTATTAATTTGCGGAAGAATGTATGCATACGTTTTTGATTATTTTCCGTGTAAGGTGCTAATTTATTCTTGCGGTTTTTCGCCTAAAAGCATCCTTAGGCAGTCATAGTCTTCATCCTGTGCTCTTTGGAAGCCGCCTAATTCAGCATGGTTCAATATTTTTGCGTATTCAGGCCTTGTCTTGTTAATCTTAAGTAACGCCTGCATTATCTTGGTCACAATCTGTTTGCTTATTCCTCGACGAACAGCAAATACCCGTGTGGGAACCAATTTGGTTTTAGCAACAATCATAATCTGCTCGGCTTCTAAACCAAGTTCCTGTTGTTTTTCCGAATGCTCCTCAAGAAAATGGTCGCATACTACTCCCGCATCAACTTCTTTAAGATAAATATTAAAGGCTATATCCTCGCAACATCCCCCATTGGAATAAGACTTTAAATCTTTTTCAATATTTATGCCGTTTTCTTCAAACAGTAGCTTTGCAGCCAACCATTTAGCCGCCGAGAACCGGGAGCCGAACATTACCATCTTTCCTTTTAAGTCTTCTATCTTTCGGATATGACTATCCTTCCTGGCAATGACTATACCGCACTGGAATATTGCCCCTTTCAGGGTGAGGGTTTTGATCAGTGCACTTTTGTTAAATAAATTGGCCAACTTTATATATGTATGAGGGTCTAGGAAAGCAAAATCAATATCCCCGCTCCTGATAGAGCGCTCAAATCCTTCAGAATCAGTTGGGATGATGAGCTTTATCTTAAATCCGGTCTCTTGTTCCAGATAGACGGCCAGCGGATTAAACTTCTTAAAGCTCATTACTACATCAGTACAAGGAAGAATAGCTAAAGTCATATGCTTTTTTTCCCCATGAGCATAGCTTGTCAAAACCAGCAAGCACGAGAAAAAAAGTATCAGCCCTTTACTCATTTTGTCAATCAATCTCACCGGATGCCTCCTTTTAGTGAAAACATTTAGAGATACTAATATGATTATCGATATTTTCTTATTGTAAGTTCAAAAAAATGAAAGGACCAGGAAATTTGTTGCTGAATGAGGGCCTTTTTTAATGGGGCCTTATCAAGTTCTAATCGATTACTTTTGGAGTAAGTTCAAACTTAATTCTGAAACTAATATAAAATATCGTAACTACTCAATAACCAGTGAGAAGTCTTTCCACTCATATTTACCTTTCTTCATCCCTTTAAGCTCATCATAAATCATCTCGTAGTCAGGATATAATGGCGCGAGGAGGTTATAAAATGGGACGTGGAGTAGATTGGTTAAAAATTAGCCAAATGGTGCAAAAAATTAATGAACATAATCTAAGTTACAAAGAAAAAAAAAAGGGGAAGCAAAATTCCGGCGGGTGGTAAGCTTTAACCACCGCCGGTCTGATTCGTCATTGGGCAGAGGAATGTTTGCAGTTGGGTCATTTTGGATTTTTTTGACTGCTTTGGCTACCAACCTCGATGTGGGAGAAAGTTTTCTGTCCTGCTCAGCCATTTTTTTGGCTAATTGATAAGCCTGCTCCTGTTTATTCTGTGTAAGTTTGGCCAACTCACGAACTGAGCTGAGCGATAATCCAATTTTATGACCCGGGTCATAAGTGTAGTTCAAGTAACGGGGTAACCCCGAAGTGGGTTTAACCGGCAATGCTTCGATTGAAAGCACTACTGAAGCGGTAAGCAGGAAAAACAGACTGCGGCCATAGAGCATACTCTCCAGCAGGTAAAGGTTTTTTTTCTCATCGTATTGTTTTTATATACCCAGATAGCGGCAGTAGTTCATTAATTACATCTTTACGATCTTTTGGCAATTATCAAGCTTCTTCCAACCGTTCCTAAAATCCTGCCATCCTGCATCTTACGCACTTCCTCTCCGCTCATACGCTCGGATGACAGAGGGCACTCTATTCGATGGGTTACTTCCCAGCCTGTTTTCAATAACATCCTCTGGTAATCAAAGATAGTGATTGAATTGTCCGAGTTTTCTTTTAAGGCCGGCGTGGATTGAAAATCTCGCCAATCGGCATTCAGGAAGG
>DAOURK010000082.1 GCA_030625085.1 Pseudomonadota bacterium | reverse complement strand
TTATGAGCCGGTAAAGGTATCTGAGGAGACTTTACTGATAATGCATCGCATTGACGAGATCTTTACTGAGAGCCCATTTTATGGTAGTCGTAAGATACTGGCGGGCTTAAAACGAGAGGATTTTATTGTTGGCAGAGAAAGAGTTCAATCCTTAATGAGGAAGATGGGATTAAGAGCCATTTATCCGAAGCCAAACTTAAGCAAGAAGCACCCAGAGAACAAGATATATCCGTATTTACTGGCTAATGTAAACATTATACGTCCAAATCAAGTGTGGAGTACTGATATCACCTATATTCGACTACGGCCAGGGTTTTTATACCTCGTGGCCATTATGGACTGGTATAGCCGTTATGTTTTATCGTGGCGGGTAAGTAACTCTTTGGATGTCTCCTTTTGCCTAGAGGCATTGGAGGATGCTCTGGAGCAAGAATGTCCGGATATATTCAATACCGATCAAGGACCGCAGTTTACCAGCCAAGATTTCACGGGGCTTTTATTGAGCAAAAAGATAAAGATAAGTATGGACGGCAGGGGCCGGGTCTTTGACAATATTTTTACAGAGAGGCTTTGGAGGAGTGTTAAATATGAGGAGGTTTATATAAAAGATTACCAGGATTATGGGGACGTCAGGGAGGGGCTTGGGAGATATTTTCCATTTTATAACAATCGGCGCTATCATCAGGCGCTGGAATATAAGACCCCTTATGAAGTACATAATGGGGAGCGTGAAAGTAACTAACATATGGTTAACTTACTGATTTTAAAATAGAATTAATCAAAACAACGGGTTACGTGGCCGCCCAGGGGTAACTCCAGTCGCCCTACGGGCTCCTTCCGTTACCCCTAAAACATAATGGAATGCATCTAAAAAAAGGTAAAAAATGGTCTTGACAAACCCGGCCACCTTAGAATGCCATTGAAAAGGCATACCCACACTCAAAAAAATTAAGATGAGGTTTTTAGATCATCTTTCCAGACATCATGAAATAAGAAACACTGGTATGGATGCCGTTTTATATAGGTTTCCAGTAAAACCGCAAATTTTTGAACCCATTGCCGAATCTGTTGATTTTTATTTAGCGATCCTTGGTAACGGGGATAAAAAATATTGGATACATCAATAGAATATCTGTAGGCGGATACTTTAGTTGCCAGTAAAACCACTACCGGACATTTTGCAGCGGCGGCAATGGCAAAGGCGCCAGTGGGGAAAAGGGCTTTTTTGCCCAGGAAAGAGACTTCAAGTGTATTCGTTCCGTAGTTGCGGTCACCCATTATCGATACAATATGTCCTTTATTCAACACTTTCATAATTTCGACCACTCCGCCAAGATATTGTTCGGGGGAGATAATTCTTAGATGACTCTGTTCATGGCTGATATTGAGCGAATTTTGTACTGCCCGATTATCTTCCGGGCGCATAAGAAGATACACTGTTCTGCCAGTTTTTTTTAAGGTGGTGAGCGCCATCTGCCAGTTACCTACATGAGCTGTTAAAAGAATCAATCCCTGCGCAGAATTCTGTATCAGGGACATAAAATGCTCATACCCGGTTAGTTGAATATCAAATATCCCCCCCTCAGAAATCACAGCATATCGATCAATAAGTTGTTTCCCCTGACTCACAAATAATAGATATACATGTAGTCGTTTTTTTAAAAAACTACAATTAGGGAACCTCTTTTCTATATAAGCCAGGGATGAGGAAACAGCGGGACGATCAAAAATTACATAGTAAAAACAGACAATATACAGCAATCCATAGGCCCCATATAAACCGAATAAATACAAAGAAACCTTAAAAAACCAGAATCCTAGCTTATTCCCTCTTTTTTTTGTTTTGATTTTTCGCGAAGGATCGCTTTGTTTCACGACATTGGTTTTCATGTTGGTAGCGTGACAGTTTTTCTTTGTAATTTCCAAGCGATAGAATAGACAATTATACCTATTACTAGTGCTGCTAAAGGCGCAATAATAAGAGAGCCTAAAAGCCATTCCCACAACCTTTCGGTTAGTTGAGCAAAAACAATGGTGAAGGAAATATCGGTTAACCAACTGCCGTGCCGGATATAATACCCAAGTTCAATACAAATAACAGGCAGAAAAGGCGGCATCGCCAGGTGCTGGATATTTACAGCCATAAGTTTATTTAAATGCAGCCGCGTGGTTACGTAAATTATCACCAGCGTATGAACTGAGATAAGCGGTAGTATGGCCAGAAACATCCCCACAGCCGCCGACATGGCCAAACCGCCGGGAGTAGTGTTTTCCTTGAGCAATGTTTTTAACAGCTTGATTGGATGGATTAGCATACTAAGATTAATAGGGTTTCCATTCGAGGTGACCAGTTTTCGGTGAGGAATCGGTAGAAGACGCCTTGTTACAAGCCGCGTGTGCATGCAGGAGAGGCGGAAATTGTCCACGAAGGGTCTAAAGTTGGAGACACGTAATTGAGGCTCAGGATACCAAACATCAATGTCTACCGTCTTTAAACGCAGTCCGGCCCATACTGCTTTGGCTAAGATTTCTGTTTCAAAATCGTAATTAGAACCTGTAAGATTCATTTGAGAAAGGTAGCGCACCGGGTAAGCACGGAAGCCGCTTTGGCAATCATTGACAGTAATTCCCGTTTCAACACGCAGCCAAAAATTAGCCAGCTTTTTCCCAAAACGGCTTTTTGAGGGGATATTTCCACCTTCTTGGAATTTTCGACAACCAATTATTATATTTTTTTCATCATCCTGGAGCAATGGGATGAATTTTTCTATATCCCGGGGGTAGTGTTGTCCGTCGGCATCAAGGGTAATAATGAAACGGCCGCCCCGGGTTTTAATGTATTTTAAGGCAGTTATAATTGCCCGGCCCTTACCCTGGTTTTTTTTATGCCTGAGAACGGTAACATCACTTCCGGAGAATAAGGCCGAAATATCAGTGTCCGTGCTGCCGTCGTCAACAACTACCACCTGGGGTAGGTAGGAACGACATTCCATCACAATACGTTCTACTGTATCCTTATTATTAAATACAGGGATAACACACCAGATATGTTTCGTAAGAAAGGAGAGATTATCTTTCATATCGTCTTTGTCTTGCTCGGTGGTTATTTTTCTGGATGAGCATATCCCACAAGGAGCCAGTGTGTCCCATTTTATGGAGAAACCGGACACTGCTATCCATTGAATCAGGAGGGAAGATGCAATTTCTGAGGCCCGAAAATGCGTTAGTTAATGTTTTTTCCAGCCACTGTTTATCAATATTTGGGGCAATATAATAAATAGGTTCCAACAATTTGCGGGTAGGAGAAAGAATACCCTCTCTAATTGCAGTGTCAGCAAGAGCAGTCTTGGGGAGAATTCGTATGCCCATAAAAATAAATGAGACTGTTTTTTCTAAGCTTTTTATATTCTCAATTCCCTCCAGGACGGATTTTTGGCTCTCAGCCGGGCAGCCGAACATAAAATAGTGCGCTGTGGCGATACTATGTCTGGAAAATAGATTATTGCAGGCTAGAACATCTTTAAATAAAAATCTTTTCCCAAGTTTTTTGAGTGTTGTATCCGAGGCGGCATCAGCCCCCATTTCCGCAGCTTTTAAACCCGTTTGTTTCATTAAGGCTACTTTATCATCATCCAGGCCTTCAGGCGTAAAAAAAGCTGTCCAGGGAATATAGACGTCTCTTTTTTTCATTTCCAGGATAACAGCCAGATAGTGTTGCTGATCGTCATTAAAAACCGAATCAGTAAAGAAAATATACTGTGCTTTATGCGTGTGTACAAGGTGCTGAATATCGTCAACCACAGCCTTAGGGTCCCGGCAGCGAATGGTTGCTCCCTCTAACAAGGGGTAGGAACAGTAAATACATTGATGAGTACATCCTCGTTTTGTCTGTATGGGGGCCATGTTGCCGCTTTTTAGGTAAAATTCCATAAGCTGAGAATTATAGCAGGCTGAGGGGATTTTTTCGCCCTGCAGTCTTGAGGAGGAGCGAAGACACTTTTGTTGGGGAAATATCCCCTCTGCGGCTTTGGCCGCAAATTCCACTATGAGTGCTTCGCCTTCTCCAATAATCCCATAATCAGCACCAACAGCACCTAGAATACATTCAGGCATAATGGAAAATCCTGAACCTCCCAGCATAACCGGGGCTTTTGTTTGTTGCCGGATCGCTTTTACAATAATCTTAACCACATCAATATACCGCTCTTCATGTAATAGGTTTACATTATCAATATTACGGATTGAAATGCCGATAAGTTCGGGGTCATAGTCTTGAATTATTCTGGTGAGAGCATTAATCGATCGGCCGTTTTGCAGGAAATCGAACTGATGTATATCATGTCCGGCTTTACGCAGGGCTGTTGCAATCATACCCAATCCTAAGGGATAAATGGGATAAGGTGTGTCAGCAATATTTGAAGAAATGAGTAAAATTTTCATGCAGGTTCTCTTTCTTTTTCCAGAGGGCCCCATGAGCGAAACTGGTTTAATTTTACATCTCTATAAGTGCCGTCTTTTTTTTCTTTTTCTATTACCTTAAGAAACATTTTGGCCATTTTCATTTCTTTGCTGCAGTCATAATAAAAGGTTTCCCAGGCATACTCATACATTTTCTGAAGTGTGTCAATACTCATTTTGGCTGGTTGAAAAACAACCTCACCTGCCGTATATCTATTCCAATCATTATGGAGAATTCTGTTTTCTTTTTCTAATTGTTCTCGAATTGATGTATGAGGAAAAGGAGTAAGGATGGTAAATTCAGCCAGATCGAGATTTATTTCCAAAAGAAAATCAACCAGTTGTTTAATATAATCTTCATCATGTGAATCCAAACCTAAAAGAATTGTTCCTTCAACCCCAATTCCGCGCTCCTGAAGTCGTTGAATCTTTCTTCGGATATGATCCGAGGTGTCTACAATGGCCTGATATACATACCAGCACCCGGCCTGAACAGCTAAATCCAATATTTCATCATCGTCTTTAATGGGATGTGATATCCATTTTTTTTTCAACGGGGCAATAGCCTTAAAAAGACTTTTTTCCCATTCATCATCCTGGGCCAGAGAGTTATCAACAAAAAATAGGCGATTATTGTCAATACTCTCAAGCTCTTTAACTATTGCCTCGATAGGACGCGGCCTAAATTTCCTACCTCCTAAATAAGGGGTACAGCAGGGGAAACAATTAAACCTGCATCCGCGTGAAGCATGAACCAGGTCAACCATCTGGACCCCGCGAAAATTATATCGTTGGCGCTTCAGGATACTTCGACGGGCATTTCCTATTAAGGTTGTGTCAGGGAAGTCCAAACGGTAGTCATACACTTTTTTTAATTGAGCCTTTTTAAAATCATCTATAACCTTATCAAACCGCCCTTCAGCCTCCCCTAAAAAAACAGCATCAGCATGAGGTATGGTTTCTTGGTAGTGTAGCATGGTTGCTATGCCTCCGAACACTACAGTTTTGCCGTGTGCTCGATACCAATCGGCGATTTCCCAAGCCTTGGGCAACTGACAGGTTAGCATAACAGACAAGGCAATCAAATCTGCATCATCATCAAAATGAAGTTTTTCCACATGCTCATCACAAAAACTAAGCTCAATATCATCGCTTACTGCGGCGGCAAAACACACCGGACCATGAGGCGGCAGATTAAATTCCGGCTGATTTTTTAATTTTGGCCACTTGGGATAAATGAGTTTTATTTTCATTCTCCACCTTTTTAACAGCAATTCACATTTACAATTTTTACTGTAGTGCAGGGCTTTAGCCCTGCAAAAAAATTGTTTTCTGGGGATTGAAGCACAAAGCAAAGCAAAGCCCTGCACTACAATGAGCATTTTAAAGCTGATAGCTCATAATAATTGTTGCATTTTTAAGGATTTGTTTACAATACCCTTAGACAGAATACAGGATATGAGAAAAATTCCATATTTTTTAAAAATTTTCTTTAAATAAATGTTTTTCCCTAATGGTACTTATTGCCTGTTCATGACTGTAAACTTTATTTGTTTTAGTATCCTTTTTTCTTGTCAGTAAGAAACATACAGCCTTATGTTCTTCAGCTACTACCGCCAGCATCCTTGTCGTTTCTCCATTAAGCAATATTTTTTCCGCATGTAACAGTAATGATGGAATTTGTTCATGGAGAAAGTACATATACAGCAAAGGTCCTTGACATCCGAAATAAATGGCCGCTTCAGCCAGAGGACTTGACGGCAAGGTATAGATAAAAAGATTTCCCCTCGCCAAAGTTCTGCCGCTTTCTATGTAATCTTTAAAATAGCATATATTAGAAGCAAGAGAACCACAAGTATTCATACCAACGATGCCCATATCATATTTGTGATCTTCGGAATATTGTATTTTGGCATCATGAAAAGCCAAGGCAACAGCGCAGCACGTCATCTTGGAAATTGCATCAAACCTCCCGAAATTTTTCACCGGATATAAAAATATATCCTCGTTATATAATCGGGAATGTAATAAATCTGGATCACTATACCTTTGGTTTAGATTATGTATTACATTGCCATATTCATGTTGGGTAATCCATCCGATGCCGGTAATAGCAGTCATCATTTCTTAGTTTATAATCCGTCTCCCGGATTTAATATTGGTTTTTTTGATTCAGGCTTTTTGTCCCATTTTTTTAGATATTTTTCCTTTTTTACCTCTATGCTTGGCGCATTTTTTGTGGCCCAATTATATGAACTTTCTGTATTTTCGACATATTCGCAGGAATTTACCCAATCTTCAAATTTATCTGATGTTAATTCCTTTTTCTGAACAGGACATAATGAGAATCGCGCTTTCCAAGCCCCCATCCTGGGAGTTACAAGAGCATAATAAGTCTTACCGACTTCCAGGTCTGCCTTCATAAAATCGGCACTTTCTCCGATCACCATAAACATATGTTCTCCGGGATTTGTTCTATAGGCTATTTTTTTCTTGGCCGAAACTATTCCTACAAGTTTATTATCTCCTGTACTAATATCAAAAACAGAAGATTGTATGGCAAAGCCAAGGGTAGCAGGGCGCATAAAAACAACTAATGACTGGTTACCTGCCGGGATATATGAACTATTATCCGGGGCCAATTTCATATACTTGGAAGATCCTGCACATCCGGCCAATACAAAGGCCACAATTATAAAATATACAAATTTAGACCATTTTTTCATCTTTCGTCTCCTTAATTTAATTAGTATCCTTTCTAAAAAGCATTAAAGAAGTTGCAGGGGTAATGCAAATTTAATATGCGTCTTTGACCTCCTTTCTGCCATTTGTTACCATCAGGGCAGCATTTATACCACCAAATCCGGAGTTGGTGGTAATGGTTACCGCACCATCAAACACAGAAGATTCTGAAGACACCCACCCTTGGGCCTCATCGTCGACATCTCGCACATTCACTGTAGGCGGTACAATCCCCTTTTTTAGCGATTGCAGGGCCACAACTATTTCCACAAGACCGGCTGCTCCCATGGTATGGCCTGTTCCGCCTTTAATAGAATAAGTGGGGAGTGCCCTTGTTCCAAAAACTGTCTTAAAGGCTTTCATTTCCATGGAATCATTATATAACGTCCCTGTGCCGTGCGCAGATATACATCCCACATTACTAGCTGAGACGTCTGCCAGTCGGAGAGCTTTTTGAATAGCCAAGGCCAGCCCTTTTCCGTCCCGGGAAGGGCCAGTCATATGATTAGCATCATTCGTTAATCCCCAAGCGGCTATTTCTCCAATAATTGGCCTGTTTTCCCGAATAGCTCTTGTTTTATTCATAAGTAAAATAAACCCTGCCGCTTCGCCAAGGCTCAAGCCCTTTCTGTTTGCATCAAAGGGGTGGGCCATATCTTTATCTAAAGCCATTAATGAAGAAAATCCGGCCATAACAAACTCACTTACACAATCACAAGCTATAACTAATACGCAATCATGCTCACCGCTGTGAATCATTGAGGCTGCCTGGGCAACTGCAGCACTTGAGGATGCACAGGCTGCGGATATAATTATCCCGCGATCATTCACCCCGCTCAAGGTTTTCACTTTTTTCAACAAATAATCCAAGCGACTGTCTCCGGGATCTCCTGAACTATCAAGAACATATCGTTCCAGTGTATCTATTTCACCCGTGGTTGTTGCCAGAATTAAAAAGGCATCATCAGGAATTGCGGTAGATGCCTGCCTCAATAATGGTATTAGCATTTGCATCACCAGGGATTCTTTGCTGTCGATTTTTAGGTTAGGGATAACCGCAGCATTTCTAGTTTGAAACGATTTTGCAGAAAACCGATCAAATCGGTTTATAGCTGTTTTCCCAGATAGAAGCCCTTGCCAGCAGTCATCAACACCCCAACCATAGGCAGTTACTATATTACAGGCTACAACAACTGCTTTTACTGCAGACATGAAAATTCCCCCGCTTTCCATCGTTTGCGGCATTGTTCCCATATGATCGGGGAATTAAGGTATGGTTCTCCACTGTCAGCATCAATAAACATCTGTACTGTATATCCTGTGGTAGCGATATTTCCATCTTGTTTTATCAAAGCATACTCTGTATTCAACCTGGCTCCTTCATTCCAAAGTAATGAAGCCTTGATGGTAAATTTTTCATCGAGTCGCAGAGGCAGGTGGTAATCAATATGAAGCTGTACGATCGGTGCGCGAAGATTTGTCTCATAAAAATTTTTGTATGAAAGCCCGCAGAGCCTGCCTAATTCAGAAGCTCCTTCTTCAAAATATACTGGATATCTACCATGCCAAGCTATTCCCATAATATCAACTTCGTTGAAATGTACCCTTCTCTTTACCTGAACAACCAGAGAAGCCGGCATTTGATCATTTTGTTTAAAGTAGCCGTTTTTTTTTCGGTGCACCATAATTTGATAGTATGTCCTATGCCCTGAATTTAATAATAACTTACCTTCAATTGTAACTCAGCGATTTTATCACCCCTGCTTGTCACCAATGCTTTTACCATGGCCTCTTCATTATTTCCCCTATGCTCGCAGCATTCAAAAACTATTTCTTCTCCGCAGGAAACCGGAGAAAAAAATTTGGCCAGGACAACTTCTTTTAACCTCACCTTTTTTTTGTTTTTTTCTTGCAGGATGAGCATAACCGCTTGTATTTTACAAACCCCGGGCAGAATAGGTTTATCAGGAAAATGCCCTTGAAAACCAATAAATTCCGGAGAGAACATAAATCGAGCAATTATTTTTCCCTGTGGGGTTTCAGTTAATTCAGACATACATTTTTTGATTTGTTGTACAACTGCATTCATCCCCTAATTTCCTTTAATCGCACCACCAATTGATACCCATATTGATTATGCTTAAATATAATTCCGGCAGGATAGATCTCCCCATTTTTTTTCAGGTATTCGTAGTAAAAGACAGCCCATATCAATTGTTTCCCTTGGTAATATCGCTTTTCAATAAGTTGATTATCTGCTCCGGCAAAAATATATTCCGTTGTGTTTTTCCCTGCCGATTGCCTGAAAATAATTTTATATGGTTTTTTGTACACCCTGGCTTCAGGAGACGGAATACGTTCAAAATATATTCTTCTGATATCATCAGCCACTCTTTGGATAAAATTACTATAACGGGTAAATTCTTCAAGAGCAAAGGTACATTTTACATCAGCGGCATTTCCTGATAATTCAAATAGCTTTATTCCCAAAGGGTTAAGGCTTACAACGGTGAATTTTTTCTGATGGGCATCGATATCGGTATACCCGATAGCAGATATCTTATACCGATTATATTGAAAAACAATCGTATTGACAAGCTGAAATTTTTGGGGAAGAGACGCTGCAAATTGTTCCCGCACTGCAGCAGGTTGAACATCTATAAGGGGAACATAAGTGACCTTTTGAAAGGGGATGCGGCTGCAGCCTGTAAATCCTATAATTAGCAGGCTAGCAATTATCAATCGTCGCATAGGGTAAATTCCTCACACCACAACCTATACATTGAGGGGACAACGAGTATTGATGAAATATATCCTGTCGAAACTCCCGTCACCAGGGTTAAGCCAATGGAGAACAATACCGAATGCCGTGCAAATAAAAGAACACTGGCCCCGATAAGCGTTGTGAAAGCAGACAGCGTTACGGCCGTAAAGGTCCCTAGGTTTAAATTGTAGCGGCAATTATAAACCACGAATATACCATAGTCACTGGTAATGCCGACCACAACCATAGCTGCAATAACACTGACTGCATTGAGAGGCAGTCCTAAGAGGGGCATTATTCCCAGGGCTGTCATAATACCGGTGATGACCGGGACCAAAGCAAGTGCAGTTAGCTTTATATTTTTTAGTAAAATAAGCGTTAAGACCAGAATGAATAGAGCGGCCATCCCGCCTAAGTATATTATTTCTTTAAAGATAGAATGGGAGAGTGCACGCGAAAGTTTTTTTTGGGATACCAGAAATGTTCCTTGATAGCCTTTTATTAGTTTATCCAAAGCAGAAACGACTTGATCGTTATCGGGGAAAAAGGATAATGCCTGATATCCGGTTTGCTTTTTCAGCACAAATCGGTTTTTTAATTTATTAAAAAAGTCAAGTTCTTTTGGCTCATGTTCTAAAGCCAAATCGGTATATAACTGTTCGAAAAAGGGAGAGAAAGCATTTTCAGAAAAATGATATTTTTTACCATATTCCCTAAGGAGTTTTTTTAATTTTATCTCTTTTCCTTGCCGCCAAAATTTTTTCCATCGGCCGGCATTTATCCTCCGTGTTTGTTTTGAAGGCCATATCATTGCAAGACTTGAAAAATTTTCTTTTCCAACTGCAGTTGTTGCTTCCCGGTAAATAAGGTCATTTGATTGAAGCGTATCTTCCCAATTTTTTCCTGTCACCACCAAAATCCCGGGTTGATCCTGCCCCCCCCAAACATGGTGGAAATTTTGCTCTGTTTGAAAAATTGTCGGCTCACTTCCATCAAACTGCTTGATATCAGTGTTAAAAGTAAGCCGAAAAGATAAAATTACCGCAGCCATAATAACTATTGCCCAGCAGGCGACTCGTATTTTATCCGGTATTGGCAGATGTAAGGGACTTTTTTGTAAGGATGCATCGAGAATTTTATTATTGTGCCCCTTACGTAAAAAAGGGGGTAAAAGAAATAGGGCACAGGTAAAACACAAGACAATACAAAAAATCGAGAAAAAAGCAAGCTGCTGATACCCATAAACGTCGGAGAAAAAGAAGGCGGCAAAAATACCTATGGTAGTCAGCGCTCCGGTTATGAGAGGCTTAACTACCTTTTTGATGGTATCCGGATGATTGCCTCGGGTACGAACGGCCGTATAAACATAAATGCCATAGTCGATGGCAATCCCGTCAACAACAGCGCTCATACCAATAACGAGATAGGACAACTTTTTAAGCACTAAGAAGGATAAATTAATGGAGATAAGCACTGAGGCCAGGGGCATTAAGAAAACGATAATTGCTCTGATATCCCGGAAAATAAAAAGGAATAATAATAAAAAGGCAATTGAGGCGATAATCGTCATTACCCGGACATCTCTTTTTATTATGTCTTCGTTGCTGACCGTGTGTAGATGCCCGGCAATGATATCAGCGGCAATGAAATCGGGCAGGGTTTCCAGTTGTTTATCTAAATAGGTTTTTAGTTCTCTGGAACCAAAACCGTCAGTGAGAATTACTGGAGTTTCAAGGATGAGCAAGGTATGTTTACCGTCTTGGCTGATAAAATGCCCGTCCTCAATAGTAACCTCATATCCTAGCGAGGCAGAAAGCTTTTGAATGGAATTGAGAATAGGTGATCTTATACCAAGGGGATCGGATCGAATATACGGCATCATAAATAAGCCGGCAGGTGTGAGCAATTGGCGGTAATTTTTGGCCAGGCTTAATTTTACTCCTTCCGGAGTAATTTGTTGAACAATATTGGAGAGGGCTTGCTCATCGATTAATTGCGGAGTATATTTCAGGAAAGAATGTATCTCATCTCCCATATCAGTTTCAGAAACTCCGCTTATCACCTCAGTTATCAAGGGTGGGCGTAAATTTTTTTGTAATTGGTCGGCAGCCTTGATTAAATCTTGCAGTGTGTGTTTAGAAGATTTTAGTTTTAACGAAAGAATGACTTTATGAGAAAGATCGGCTTCTCGCAGAAAATGCATAGTACGGTAAATTTCTTCATTTCCGGGTAACAGCGATTCTATAGTGTTATTGAATGAAACAAATTTGAGGCCGATTATAGCGGCAATAATTACAATCCCTACTAATCCCGCAACCGGCAGCTTATGTTGATGAATAAGTTGGCAAAAATAGGAAAAATATTCATCAGACACCCGGTTTGACCTCCCAGGCCGCAGCATCAATTGGTATATTCAACTCCGTGTCAATGAACTTAAGAAGCATACTATCCCCACTGTTTTCTTCTACGAATATCTGCTGAATATAGCGTTCATCTTTTCGAAAACTAATAGTCACGCTTTTCACCATCTTGGAGGTAATGGCGTCTTCGCGGGGGATAAAGGTAAGGCAAATGGGATCGTGCTCAATTTTTATTATTTTGTATTTTTCAAGCAAGGATATATATGTACCGAAAAACCATTCTTTTATCTGTCCGGCCACTACATTGAAAGCGGGATTTTTGGACAGGGATATCCGTTGGATTTGTTTCGTATCTTCGTCCCACTGCCGAACTATATCATCTTTTATCAGCAGTGAATATTGTATAGGTTTCTTTACGTGCCAGGCAAAAAGGTCCGGTTTCTGTAAAAAAAAAGTCCCTTGTAAAATTAATTTTTCATTCAGAATAGCCAACTTTTTTTCTTGGATAAAGTTAGTTTTTACCGTTTTAATTTGAGACATTTTATTTTTTAGCTTAGTGAGTGCTTCATCAATATTTGGCTCAGTATGATATTGTAACTTTTGGTTTGCCGATAATGCACCCTGAAGAGAGACCAGATGCAAGAGGGAGCAGCATACTATGATTAAGAAAAATTTTGCTTTTATCATTGAAAAATCCTAATTATGCCAAACTTTTATTTCTCCTTGGGCAAGTACTGTGGTGCCTCGTAAGACGGTCCCTTTTACAATGGCAAAGCCACCATATTGTGCATATTTATGAACCGATACCTTGAGTGTATCTCCAACCCGCGCCTCCCCCAATATTTCGAGTTTTTTGGCGCCCAGCAAGAACCCTTCAGGAGCAGATTCAGAGAGATCAATTTGTTTAAAGCCGTTTTGCGCAGCTATGGCCTGGGCCATCATTTCAAGATACATAGCCTCATCAATAATACCATCTTCTCCTATGAACGGAGTATTTTCATCTAGTGTTAACGAAACGTCGGCTTTGCCTTCAGCTACACTCACTAATGAATCAATAATTTTCATTGGTGATTTTTGAGGTATAATTTCTTCAACAGTAAAAGGTAGATAGGTAATCTCTTTTTGTCGGTCGGCATTTTTCCAGCACAGGGGATCGGAAGCCAGATAGTCGCCGGTCAATTGATAGGCTGCTCCGCGACATCCATAACAGTCATCTGATTTTTCGCATGTGCGGCACGGGCCCTTTATGGTACGATGGAAATTTTTAAGGTCCCTGAAGACTTCGCTGTCGTTTATAATATCGGAAAGTTTTCGTTCGCGAATATTTCCGACTTCTATGGTCACCCCTACACAGGGCATAACATATCCTTGTGAAGTAACTAAGCAGGAAAATTGGTGCCGCATGCACTTATCCCCTACCAAGGGTGGTTGCGGGTCCCAGACCTGGCCATACTTCTTGCGGTCAATATTTGCAATCTCCTTGAATAAAGCGCAAGCTTTTTTGGGGTCAATAGTAAGCCATTCGTTTTGTTTGGCGTTTCCCTGGGGAGTAATCATTTCAAAATAGGGAATAATGTCCCGTTCACGAAACCACAGCCACATATTCGGCAGCTCATCAATATTTTGGCGGCAAATAATCGTACTAACGGCCAGAAATGATTCTTCAGAAGGATACCCGGCTTCCTTGAGATTGGTAAATGCTTCTTGGATCATTTTAAAAGCTCCCTTTTTTCCGGCCAGCATATCTTGGATTTTTTCATTAAAGGTATTCATTTTTAACACAATGTTTACTTTATGGGTAAATAACTGTTTGGCCAGGTCAGCCGTTATCAGGGAACCGTTGGTAAACATCTCTATAGCAAGGTCCTGCTTTTTCATAAACTCGATTATTTTCAGTATATGTGGATAAAGCATCGGTTCACCGCCGAGAATAATAATTTTTTTTGCCCCCATCTTTTTTGCTTGTAGAATAACATTTTGTATTTCTTCTTTGCTTAGTTCATTCTCAAAGGAAGAATCCTGAGGCACATAACAGTAAGGGCAATGGAAATTACAGCGCAGGCTGAATTCAATCTCAATGGAAAGAAGTTTATTATTTTTTACCGCTTTCTCGATTTCTTCCCGGCTGAATCCAAAACTATGATTTTGGTGATGGAAGCTTACCATCTCATTTATGCCCTCTGATAATAGTTCACCACGGATTTTTGTGGTTAGTTGTATCTTTTATCAATAAAACGAACAGGTTTTCTTGCTTTCGGGGTATATATTTGTTTTTTTATAGTTTCCTCATGAGCAATAATTACTTCCGGTTTTACTCGCAACCGTGCTTGTAATTTTTCCCCGATGATATCAGCGCTGCACGACACTTCATTTACCGCCGCATATATGGCTATTTTATCCGAGAGATCACTTTCGCTGGTTACCATTAGGTAATATTCACTAATAGCCTTTATCTCTTCCAGAGCCGAGTATATAGCTTGGGGGTAAAGGGTGGTCCCTCGAATTTTCATCATTTGTTTTT
Organism: Pseudomonadota bacterium; assembly: GCA_030625085.1. Lineage (GTDB taxonomy): Bacteria > SZUA-182 > SZUA-182 > DTGQ01 > DTGQ01 > DAOURK01. The sequence continues at coordinate 6,135 of DAOURK010000082.1, read as the reverse complement.
TTCTTCCTAAAATTGGACCCAGTCGTGGAGAGATCCTTCCGCAGGGACACGGGTCATCAATGAGAAAACTTACGTCTCCTGTTTTAAAGCGCACAAGCGGCATTCCTTCCACAGACATTGCCGTCACCACCACCTCTCCTATGGAGACTGGAGGAAGAACAGTTCCGTTTTTATCTATGATTTCCACGATAGCTAAATCCGGATGGAGATGTCCTCCTTTTTGAGCAGTACATTCACAAAAGGTGGTTACAATTTCCGAAGATGCGTAAGTAGAAAATACTTTTGCCTGCCATATTTTCTGTAAATCATTTCCCACTTGTAGTAACTCAAGGTGTTTATCTCTCAATGGCTCACCAATGCACACCAGCTTGGATACGGCTGTTTGGCCCGGGTCAATCCCTCTTTCCTGTAAGTAAAGGCCCAGTTTCCTGAGAAATGTCGGGACACCAACTATGACGGTAGGGTCCATGAGTTTAATAATTTCCCCATGACTTCCCATACTGTTATGGCCGTTTCTTATACAGGCGGCACCAATTTTTCTTATTCCCAAAAAATAGGCTAATCCTGCGACGAAACATCGATCTATGGTGCAAGTTAAAAGGGCCACGTCATCAGATGATAGCCCGCAAGCTTTAAATGACTGCTCTTCGTTATAGGCAAGCCGTTTTAGATCGTGGTCAGTATACATAATCCGGGTAGGTCTGCCTGTTGTTCCCGAAGATAAAACTATATCAACGATTTTTGAAGGTGGAACTGCACGGAAATCATCATTATATTGCTCAATCTGTGCTTTCTCGGTAAAGGGAAGATCTGAGAGTTGATCGAGGGTTATATGAGCATAGTCAATATTTATATCAGGTAATATCTTATGATAATAAGGGGAATTTTGGCTGCAATAGAGAAGGTGTTCGCGTAGTCGTCTTTCCTGTAAATTTTTTATAGCCTCGGGGCCGGAAAATGATATATCTCGATAATGGTGGAAATCGGTCATCCTTGTGCCTCCATAACAGTCAATTCTCCGGCAATAATATTTCGTACTTTATTTTTCAGTGTAAAGGGATTGAGGTATTTATATTCCTTCCATTGCAAAGCCGGGAGTTTGTGCACCTTGATTTTCCCGGGACGTAATAAGAGTGAGCCCCGTCGGGGAATCTTTTCATTTCCGGAAATACATATTGGAACAATTGGGCACCGTGACATTAAACCGACACGAAAGATTGAGCCGTGAAACGGCCCCATGTTTCCGTTTCCGGAACGAGTGCCTTCAGGAAAGGCAATAATGGAAACCCCCTGTTTCAGAAGCTCGCACGCCCTCTGGGAAAATTTTTCAAAGGGCATCTTGTTAATATTTAAATATCCAGACAAGCGAGCGAGGATACCTAAAACGGGAATTCGAAAGGGCCAGATATTAACTACTTGAACGCATTCATAAGGGATACAAGACATTAAAAAGGCATCTGAGGCGGATCGGTGATTGCAAACAAAAAGGAATGGTCCCTTAAGGGGCTTTTTTTCATAATCTTTAAATAAAATTCGTATAAAGGGAAAGGGGAAAAGCCGGATGATAATAGCCCCGTACCAACTGATAGCGCGGCGAAATTTTTTCATAACAAGACGCTTTGATACAAATAATGAGAGGGAGGTAATGAATAAGACAAAAAGAGGAATGCTGATCATAGAGAAAGCAATGAATGATAGATAAAAGATTGTATTCAGACACACTAATTTTAATTCATACATTATCTTCATTAGCCATGGATTTTTTAGCGATTGTATAAAAATACAAAGCTGCCTTACCTTACTACGCCCAATTTTTTTGTGCAAAGTTATTTGGCTTTGTTCTGCATGGTCATAGTGAATTGATATATATCCCCCAGGGACCGGATGGCCCTGATCCGTTCATCATCACGTATTTTTATGCCGAATTTTTCTTGTAAGGCAACGACCAGATCAACAATATCTAAACTGTCAAGCCCTAAGTCCTCAAAAATATTCATTTGAGGTTGAAGTTTTTCTTTTTCTATCTCAAAGGATTCTTCGAATACTTCATTTACCTTAGTAATAATTTCTTGTTTGGTCATACGATATCTTTTTTTAACTCCTTTTTTGCCATTTCCAATAGCAAATGTTTTCCGGCTTGGAGTGAAGATTTTGGCTGGTTTTTGTTTAGGTATTATTTACCTTTTTACATACCAGGGCCGCATTAATTCCCCCAAAAGCAAAACAATTTTTAACCAAAATATTAATATCCCGTTTGAGTGGTTTCGTTACATGAAAAATTCCATTACATTCCGCGCCAACATTCTTTAAGTTTAAGGTGGGATATAACCGTCCTTTTTTCATCATCATTAAGGCAATAATTAATTCAATTGCTCCTGACGCGCCTAATGCATGCCCTATATATCCTTTAAGACTACTGACAGGCACGGAATTACCGAAGATTTCCCGTATGGCCCCGGCTTCTTCCTTGTCACCCTGGATAGTTGCCGTTGCATGAGCATTAATATAATCGATATCATGTGGCTCAACAGCGGCATTGTTTAAAGCCTCTTTGATACAAGAAATCATGGCTTCCATGTAGGACTGGCTGACATGAATTCCATTTCCACAGGTATTATAGCCGACAATTTCAGCGTATATCTTGGCTTCTCTTTGCAGTGCCCGTTCATATTCCTCCAAGATAAGTATACCGCTTCCTTCACCGCACACCAAGCCATCCCTTTTGTCGTCAAAAGGCCGAGGGGTCTGGTGAGGACTATGATTATAATGGGATGAGGTCGCAAAAAGAACATCAAAAGATCCGGTAACCATAGGGTGTAACTCTTCCGCACCGCCGCAAATCACTACATCCTGCGCACCCAGTCTGATTAAATCGTAGCCGGTACCCAAGGCTTGTAAGGAAGAAGCACAGGCTGCAGAAGTAGCCATAACATAACCTGCTATTCCCAGATAGTGCGCTACATTCATTGCGGCAGAATGGGAAACGCACTGAAAAAATTTCATTGATTTTAACTGAGTCAAGTCTTTTTCCGGTAATAAGGTTTCAAATGCCTCATTAAGACTTTGGGCGCTTCCCATGGTTGAGCCGATAATACATCCTAAGCGGCCGGAGGGTAACATCTCTCGGGGAATATCTGCATCAACCAAGGCCTGTTGTACAGCTTGGACAGCAAAAATACTCATTCTTCCCATTGACCGTCTGCTGCGGCGAGGGATGGCTTTTTCATTTTTAAGCTCTGCAGGGGCTCCGACAAGACAGCGCAATCCGTTATATTGGTTCCATCCTTCCATATAACGAACAGCGCTTTTGCCTTGTTCAATTCCTTCAATAAGAGAAGGTACATCCGTTCCCAAGCCGGAAACAGCGCCGACCCCTGTTATGACCACTCGTTTTAATTGCATAATCTCTGCCCAATAAATTGATTATATTTATCTTTACCGATTATACTTCTCCCCAGGATAAACGAAGACAGCATTGATCCCAGCAGCCCCGGCATTAATGAACTCTGACCGGCAACATATAGATTGCGAAGAGGGAGTTTCCCGAAAAGATTATACTGCCCGATTTTTTGTTTTATACCATAGGCCGATCCGTCGGGAGAATGTAAATAGTCTCTGTATGTCAAAACTGAGGCTGCGTTCACTACTTTGAAAGAATTTTTATATTCCGGGTAAAATTGAATTATACGTTTAGTAATATTGCTGATCCGTTGTTGTTTATAGGCCAAGTAACCCGACGGCCTTTTTCCCGGTTTTGAATCTTTCCAGGCAGACACATGTTCGGGGAAGGATAGTTCAAAGGCATTTATAATTTGGCACGATTTTCCCTTTACCGTCTCGAGATTTTTCATAATAATCAGTGGAGGTGTCCCGGTATACCCCGGATCAAGTAAGCGGTTAATATTAGTTGATGGACATAAAGAAACCATGGTTGGTTTGAAATTATCTACGGAATCACCAGTATCCCAAATACCCCCTACAGAAAAAAATCCTGCTGATGATTCAAAGGCCGATATCCGGTTTACAAATGCCTTACTTAAATATTTTTGCGGTAATATCTTAAGTATTTTTTTGGGATGTATGGTGAAGATACAACGATCGGAGGCTATTTCTTCGCCGGTATTCAACACAAACCGGCCGACGTGTTTATCATGAATCTCAATAAAGTCTGTAAGATAGCTATTGCACGTAATTTGAATATCAAGTTCTGAAAAGTTTTTCCGAAATGCCTTGATAAAGCCTTCTCCTCCGCCTTTTATTCGGGCTATTGATTCATATAGATTGAAACATGCGCTGCTGTGATTGGCAAAAGAAATTTCTGATGGTTTAACCCCATACAACATGCTGTATGCTGACAGCAGTCCTTTTAATAAGCGGTTGTCGGTCAATTTATTTAGAACATCGTCAAGGCTTATAAAATCCTCATCAAGCACATCAGGGGACTGAGAGATTTCACGCAAGTCTATCGAGACAGTCTGCGCACAAACCTTTTGTACCATATCAAAATACCGATCAATAGCAAGGCCTTCGTCAGGGAAATATCCTTTTAATTTTTTTCGTAAATTATTAATCCCGGAAGGGATCTCGAATAGCTTTTGCTCCGATTCAAACATAAAACAATTAGCTTTTTCATGAGACAAATAAATGGGTTGTATATACTTATGAATCCCGAGTACTGTTAACATATCATAAAGGACCCCATTTTTATAAAGACCACCTGTAAAATGGAACCCTTTATCAAAAGGGACGCCCTGTTTGAAAAATCTGGTCAATGATCCGCCAATACGTGGATTTTTTTCTATAAGCAACACTTTGTGCCCGTTTAAACCAAGTAATAGCGCCATCGTCAAGCCGCTGATACCACTGCCGACAACAATATCGTTATATTTTTCCAAATGAACTATCCTTAACTATACTTATATAGCCAGCCCGCCGTTAACACCGATAACCTGCCCATGGATATACATATGTTCTTCCGTGCATAGAAAATTTACTACTGAGGCAACGTCTTCCGGATCTCCAAAACGCTGTAAAGGGATAAGAGGAAGTATCGTATCCTTGGAAAGCTTTTCAGTCATATCAGTTTCAATTACTCCGGGCGCAACAATATTAACAAGAATATTTTTTTCCCCTACTTCTCTGGCTAAGGCCTTAGCAGCGCCGATTAATCCTGCTTTTGAAGCGGAATAGTTTACTTGCCCCGCTTGCCCTATTTGACCGGATGTCGAAGATATAACAATTATACGCCCTATTTTTTCCCTCAGCATCGGAAACATTACAAAATGCATTACATTATAAAATCCGTTTAGATTGGTGGAAAGAACAGCGCTCCATTCTTCCTTGGTCATCCACACTAAAAGATTATCCCTTGTAATACCGGGGTTATATACTACGACATCAGGGGCAAGCGCATCTACCTTTTCCCCAAGAGCAGCTTCGGTTTCGGAATAATCGGAAACATCGAATGATAAGATGTCACAGGTTCTTCCTTTTTTTTCTATCTCTGTTTTTACCATCTGAGCAGCGGCATGATTATTTCGATAGGTTAACCATATATTGAATCCTGATTTGGCCAGACGTAAGCCTATGGCTCGTCCTATGCCACGGCTGCCGCCAATAATTAAAGCGATTTTTTCATTGTTATTTTTCATTTTTGCCTAAACGGGGTATAACCCCCACATTAGATTATAAATCAACAACGATATTTGTTCCGGTTACCCTCAATAATTAATGAAGAACAAAGTTCAGCAAAATAAAAAAACCATCAACTCTGTAACTGGAAAAAATATATAGTTTTGTAAGTTTGTAAGGGTGATTGGATTATAAGAACTCACATTATGAAATATTATAGATAATAATATAAAAATGAAGAAAAATCAAGATATTTTATTTATTTTCCTGAATACAAGTACAAACTATGGCTTTGTTTTCGCACATTACTTCACCCTTTTATAGCATAGAATTTTTTTAATAGCTGGATTTCCCTTGAGATTTTCAATGTAAAAATTTCGGAATTTATTAGATTTATGTTCCGACAAAAAAGGTATGGAGATAGTATGCCTTGAGCCGGGACAGAGATTGAACCAAACACAATTTTATCGGGTTAAGGAGTCGGTGAAAGGGTCCCGAAGATTT
>DAOURK010000036.1 GCA_030625085.1 Pseudomonadota bacterium | reverse complement strand
CAGATACAAGAGCTTGGCTCCCAGTTGCAATAAATTTTATTTCTAAAAGGTCATTTCTAATGATTTCATATGGTTAGCTTCTTGGAGATGGGTTCAGTGCTTGTAGCTAATGGTGGGTTTGGTGCATACCGGCCGTGACGTTGGGGTTACCGAGCTTTTATAAGCGCAAAGGTATAGGACCAATCAAGAGTAAATTAAAAAGATAATCGTCAACAATTTATTTTCCTAACGAAAGGCATATTGAATATAAAGCGAAACAAAGTATAGAATAGAAAGTAATGCTACCAACAGATTTAATAATCTTGCCATCTTGTAACACCCCTCTTCCCCCAGTAATGATTGTTACCCCCCAAAATCATTAATAAACAAATCAGTGTTAATACTAATATGGCTGGGAAAGTTATTATAGGCGGGATGAAAAATATAGACTACATATAAAAATATACCAGAATAATTTCATAAAATCAAATTTAAATCATCGAACGTAAAAATTAGCGCCCATCAGGGGGGAGCTCCTGACGGCGAGGTTAAAGGATAGGTACAATCACCGTCAATATTGTAACCTTCAGTTTTACGCCGAAAAGGAGGATGGATAAAAATTCACGAAGTTCACAATACTGACGGCTATTAATATTTTACTACCCTTGAGGTGCCGAAAACAAGGGGTACAGATTTTTAGAATTCATGGAGGTGGCCAGGGCAGCATGAACAAAGCAATATATTTTATCTGGTTGTTCTCGAATCATACTTTTCTTCTTATTTTCGGTTTATCCCCATAGGATTTATTCAGCAATTCTCTGAATCGAATTTTGAGGTATTTTAGAGGCTCTCAGGTATGAGGTGTAATCTTTGGTAATTATCGGTTATTTTATTCTTAATCGGCGTTTATCCAAGCAGTCATACCCGGTCATTTTTAATGTCGCTCTGTTTGCGCTCAGTATTGCCTGATTAGCCTTTAACCCTGCTATCTTTGCTATTGATGCGGCGGCTTTAAATTCCTTGGCTACTTTAACGAAGCTTATGGGTTTTCCCTTGGTTATAGAATAGCTGCCAGTTTTGCGGATGGAGGGGAGGACTGTACGAGTAAGCCAGTCAATAAAAGGTTTTGCGTCGGGTTTGTTTGATCTGATGATTGTTTTATAAAGACCTGACTCATTGATAAGAGAAGTTTCTTGTTTTCTTCCTAATGGATCGGTGATATAGATTTTATCTACCTCATCTTGATCAAGTTTTTTTATTGTGTCACTAGGATTTATGATCCCCAAAATATCACAAACATCTTTGACCACCCACCAAGGAAAAAATAGAATATCACTCATACAACATATTGTGTCTACCCGGAAGAGATCCTTCCGGAGGCATCCCACATATTAATGCCGAAGCGAAGCTGGGGGAATGGCATAAGCCATAAAGAATCTCACATAGCGCAAACGATAGCCAATAATCCAGAAATGGTGTTCCCCTTGTGTTAACCAATCCGGTTAACGATATCCGCAAAATTATATAAGCTGTTCAGGTCTCCCCGGGAAAAAATATACATATATTTTTTTTAGCTTTTATCTCTCCTATTTTTTTAATGCGGTTGCACCAAACTAAAAGCCTTACTGCTATTGGCTTAGAGTGTAACCACTTACTGGTTACACACCGGTTGCAGAAGGTAAAAAAGTGGTTGCGGGGATAAAAAATGGAGTTATTTTATTTTGGGTGAAAAAATAAAGGCCATCAGAAAAACCGTACACACATAATTCCGAAAGGAGATATTATCCATGCGAGGCATCCTGATGACCTGTTAATATATGATAATCAGATTTGATAGCGAGAATCAAATTTTTGTGGTAAATAACCAGGAGAGGTTAATAAAAGGCCACCAGAGAGGTTATCCCTGGTGGCCATGGGAGAAGAATTAAAACTTTTGACGAGAGAGTTGGAAGGAGAAATCCAAATTTTAATCCACCTTCATAGATAAAAAATTGAATATGTTTATTTACGTGATAAAGAATCCTGAAACCAGGAGAAGATTGCCAAGGTTAAGGGGGCGGATAAGGTAATTTAAAATGCAAATTGCATGTAGTAATCAGGTATAAGCGGATTTGGCCGATAGTCTCTAGGCGCGGATATTTCTTTAATATCTTCATCAGTAAAAACAGTCCACTCTACAACACGATTGGGCGAACCAAGATTAAATATTAATACATACCAAAAAAACAATGCTAAGCGGATATATTTTTAGAAATCCAGGCGGCAATACTTATGAAAAAAGTCATCTTAACTGGATATGGAATAAAAATAAAGGAGTTAAAGAAGCGGGATTCCCTCATATTGCATTGAAAAACGCAACAAGACATAGTTTTATTTGTCAGAAATTAAATGCCGGTGAACCAATTAAATTAGTAAGTGAATATGTGGGGCATTCGGCGGTTAGAATGACCGAAGTTTATACTAATGTAAATGTGGAAAGTTTAAGAATGATATTAAGACCAAAGGCCCCCGTTTTAGGCCCCAAAAAGGCCCCAGGGGAAAATAGAGGCATCTATAAGTGGTTGAAAATAGTATATTAAAATTTATTTATAATTTTCCTGATCGTAATATTGAAATTACCAGCCAGATTCCCATAAAGCCGGCAAAAGAAAATCCAATAATCCCTAATATCGGCAATCCATGATATGCCGGTCCGATTTTAGTGTGCATAACAATGGAGGAGCCGATAATCAAGGCGGAAATGATCAACCCGAAGGAAATTCGATTGCTGGAGCGATCAATTTCCCGGATTAAATTTTCTAAGCCCAGATGTACAAATTCAATTTCTAATTCTCCATCGAGAATTTTATTAATAAGTATGCGCAACTGCCTGGGTAATGGCTTTAAAAGATCGCCAACATCAGCTACCGAACCTATAATATTACTGAAAAGGCGATGGGGGTGAAATTTTTTCTTTAGCAGCTTTTGGGCATAAGGCCGGGATATGGCCAGCAAACTGATATGAGGGTCCAACGCAGTCCCTATGCTTTCAATGAAGAGGAGGGTCTTGCCTAACAAGATAAGGTCAACAGGGACGGTAATGTGGTGCTTCAAAGATACTTTAATGGCCTGATTTAACACCTCGCTAATATGTAAATATTTTAAGGGACGATCAAGATAGGTTTCCAAAAATTCAATAAAATCATGTCGAAAATGGCGAATATCAGTATCCGGTGAGGTGAATCCCATCTTTATATATTCTTGGATCAATCTTTCGTAATCTTTTTTTAAGAGGGAGAAAAAAATGGCTGAACAACTTTCGAGGACCTCTTTGTCCAGCCTGCCTACAATTCCAAAATCGATCAATCCCAAAACATCTTCTTGTATCAATAAAAGATTTCCAGGGTGAGGGTCCCCATGGAAAAAGCCAAATTCCAGAATTTGTTTTAGGAAAACCTGACATCCAAGTACAGCGATTTTGGCCGTATCCCATCCCCGTTTTTTCATAATTTGGATTTGGTTAATGCGAATGCCTTCAAGACGTTGCAGCACCAAGATTTTTTTCGTGCTCAATTCCCAATATACTTGGGGTATCACCACATGTGTGTCGCCGGCAAAATTGTCGTAAAATCGTTGGGTGTTACTGGCTTCCATGGTGAAATCAAGTTCACGTCTGATGGATTTAGCAAATTCTTCTACAATTCCCAAGGGAGGATAAACCTTGCTTTCGGGGATATATCGCTCAATCAAATGAGCCAATTGAAACAGTATATTGATATCTGTTTCAATGGTTTGTTTGATTTTTGGCCTCTGCACCTTGACCATAACCTGTTGGCCCTCCGGCAAGGTTGCTTTATGGACCTGGGCGATGGAAGCGGCAGCGTGAGCGGTTTTTTCGAAATAGGGAAAGGTGACCTCCAATGGGTTCCTTAGTTCCGATTCAATTTGCTGCTTGATTGATTCAAAAGAAACTGGGGGGACCTCTTCTTGCAGTTTTTGAAATTCATCAACAAATTCCTGAGGGATGAGGTCCGGACGCAGGCTTAATAATTGTCCGAATTTAATAAAGGTGGGGCCGAGTTCTTCAAATACCATCCGTACACGGATGGGCATAGTAATGCGGTCTTTTACAGCTTCTGTGTGTTTTTTGAGCCCAAACATCCGCTGACTAGCGGCGATAAGATGTAGAAGATTTAATTGCTCAATAAGGTGCCCGAAACCGTTTTTAACCAGAACATTGAGGATGGTTTGAAATCTTCGGATATTTTTATAGGTTTTATTAATGCCGGAGAAAGCCATGAATGTTTAAGAAATCAGGACTGTTTTTCCGGTTTTTTTCTTTGTTCCTTTCCCTCTATATCCGCAAGTTTTTTCTCCAATTCCCTAATTCTGGCATTCAAGGATTCAATCTCATTTTTCGTAGCCGGGCATGTTTTCATATACTTGTGAACGGTTTCCATTATTTTTTGCTCTTTTTCTTTGGCGCCTGCCTGAACTTTTTCAATGATATTTTTCAGCAGCCCTTCGCCTTCTTTCCTGCTCATCTCACCCTTGTGGACCATTTCATCAATAAAATTTCTGGTTTTTTCCTCAGAAAGGGTAATAATTCCCCATCCGGCTGAGATTAATTTTTGAATAAAATCAGAGATTTTACTTTCCTTTGTTTCTTGTGTTTTTTTACTTTCATCACTCATTTTTTCCCCTCCTTCAGGCTCGAATGATTAAATGGCTATAACCTCTTTATTATCGTTATTTTTTTATTATATTATGTACTTCTAAAAGGGCCTCATCCAATTTTTCCGGCTTCCGGCCTCCAGCCTGAGCCATATTGGGACGTCCCCCACCACTTCCGCCAACTAAAGCAGAAATTTCTTTAATGATTTTGCCGGCATGAAATCTGCTCGTCAAATCATCTGTCACCAGAGCCACTAAATTAACCTTTCCATCTTGCGCGGCCCCTAAAACAATAATTCCGGAACCTATTCGATCTTTTAAAAGGTCAGCCATAGTGCGCAGCCCTGCCGGATCTAAAACAACTTCTTTTATATGATGAGTTAAAACTGAAATCCCTTCTATTTTTTGGCAATATTTTACTATGTCTGAAGTAATATTGACGGCCAGTTTTTCTTTTAACCGCTTGATTTCCCTTTCCTGCCGGTGCAATGAGGTGAGCAATTGTTCCACTTTATGGCTTATGGCCAGATCAGATTTTAAAAACTCGGCTGTGCGTGTCACTTCATGTTCAATTTGTCGTATATACTGGTATGCGCCTCTTCCGGAAACAGCCTCAATTCTTCGAATACCTGCTGCAATACTGGATTCATTCACTATTTTGAAAAGCCCGATTTCTCCGGTGCTCTTTATATGCGTACCTCCACATAGCTCAGCGCTGAAATCATTTATTCGGACAACCCGTACTTCCTGCTCATATTTTTCTCCAAAGAGGGCAGTAGCTACTGTGACCGCTTCCTCCAGATTCATGGCCTGCGTAGATACTGGAATATTTTCGCGCACTTTCTCATTGATTAGTGATTCAATCTTCTCTAACTCTTCCGGTAAAACACTGGTGAAATGAGTAAAGTCAAACCGCAAACGATCAGGCGCTACCAATGAACCGGACTGTTTGATATGATCGCCCAGGATTTGTCGTAAGGCAGCTTGCAAAAGGTGGGTAACAGAATGATTTCGGGCAATATCTTTACGCCTGATAAGATCAACTCTGCTCTGGACAACATCTCCTTCCATCATCGATCCTTTTTGGACCTTACATCGATGAACCGTAAAATGAGAAATTGGGCATTGGGTATCTAATACGAGGGCCCGCATACCTTCTTTTTCCAACAATCCCCGATCACTAACCTGACCTCCCTTTTCTCCATAAAATGGGGTCTGATCAAGAATGATGTCCACTTCTTCATTTTGGGTGGCTTTATTCAATCTCTTTCCATCTCGAAGGATAGCTAAAACTTTTACTGAAGATTGATCAACACTATAACCAACAAATTTAGTAGGAGAAAGGGTTTTGGTCAATTCTTGAAGGAGGGGGGTGATTTTTAATTTGCCATCAACAGACCCCATGCCCTGCCAGGATTGTCTGGCCATTTGTCGTTGCTGTTCCATGGCTGCATTAAATCCCTGTTGGTCAAATTCCAGACCGTTTTCTTTTAAGATATCCTGGGCAATATCTACCGGGAAACCAAAAGTATCGTAAAGTTTAAAGATTTCTTCGCCTGATACAATTTTGGTGCTTTGCATTCTCAAGGTCTTGGCAAGGATTTCATCTAAAACAGCCATGCCCCGCTCTAAGGTATGAATAAATCGCTCTTCTTCTTGTTGAACTATGGTAGCAATAAATTGTTGATGGTCTTCCAATTCGGGATAGGTCTCCCGCATAGTTTTTATTACTCGGCTCGTTGTTTGAAAAAGAAATGGTTTATCAATACCCAGCATTTTGCCGTGGCGGGCTGCCCGACGAATGATTCTTCTCAGTACATATCCTCTGCCCTCATTGGCAGGGTGAACACCATCTCCAATGAGAAAGGCACAAGCTCGAGCATGGTCGGCTATGACCCTTATGGAAATATTATCTTTGTCATCAAAGGGCTCAGGGTGGTATTTTTTTTCACAAAGTTCTTCAATAAAGGTTATAATTGGATGGAATAGGTCAGTTTCATAATTTGAACGCGCTCCTTGTAAAACAGCGGCGATCCGTTCCAGGCCCATGCCGGTATCAATACTGGGTTTTGGCAAAGGAGACGTTTCTCCTTTTTCAGAGCGGTAATATTGCATGAATACTAAATTCCATAATTCCAGATATCGGTCACAATCACAACCTGGTCTACAATCCGGTCTTCCACAACTAAGATGAGGCCCTTGATCAATCAGGATTTCTGAGCAAGGGCCGCAAGGGCCGGTATCTCCCATGGCCCAGAAATTATCTTTTTCACCAAGGCGGACAATTTTTTCTTCAGCAAGGCCGATAGTTTTATTCCAGATTCCACAGGCTTCATCATCGTCTTTAAAAGTAGTAACCCACAGTTTTTCCACCGGCAAATTCAGCCGGTCGACCAGAAATTCCCAGGCCAGTTCGATAGCCCTTTCTTTAAAGTAGTCTCCAAAGGAAAAATTTCCCAACATCTCAAAGAAAGTGTGGTGACGGGCTGTATAACCTACATTTTCAAGATCATTGTGTTTTCCGCCGGCTCGTACACATTTTTGACAAGTGGTGGCAGTTGGCATCGTTCTTGGTATTTTACCGGTAAAAATATCCTTGAATTGGACCATACCGGCATTGGTAAAGAGCAAGGTGCTGTCTTGGCCGGGAACAAGGGATGAACTGGGTAAAATTTGATGATTATTTTGTTCAAAAAATTCTAAAAAGGCAGCCCTTATCTCTTTTGATTTCATACAACCTTCATCATTTTTGCTATGCCGCGCATGGCGGGTTTTCGTATTTCATCTTTTATATCAATAATATACTGCATTTTGGTTAAGGCATCTACTACAGATTGTAAGGTAATTCGTTTCATGTCGTGGCAGATCATAGTATCGGGGAAATCATAAAATATTTTGTCCGGAAAGGCTGTTTGCAGCACATAGGTCATTCCCTCTTCAGTTCCAACAATAAATTCTTTTGCCTGGGATTTTTCTACATAGCGAAGCATACCCGATGTACCGGTGATACAATCGGCCATTTTCAAAATTTCAGGTGTACATTCAGGGTGAGCCATAAATTTTGCTTCGGGATGCAATTGTTTCATTCGAAGGGCCTCTTCGGCTTGTAAAATGTGATGAGCAGGACAGTTCCCTTCCCATAAAATGATCTGTTTATCAGTGTGCCTGGCAACATGCTGGCCCAGGTGTTTATCGGGAATCAATAACACCTGCTGATCGCCGTTTAAGGAATTCACAACCTTGATGGCATTGGCAGAGGTGCAGCAAATATCACTTTCAGCCTTTACTTCAGCCGAAGAGTTGACATAACAGACTACTGTAGCCTGGGGATATTTTTGGCGCATGGATCGTAATTGCTCAACAGTTACATAATCAGCTAAGGGGCATCCTGATGAAATTTCAGGCAGTAAAACTGTTTTATCCGGAGAGAGAATCGAGGCTGTTTCAGCCATAAACCGGACGCCGCAAAACACGATAACCTCGGCTTTTGTTTTGGCTGCAGCCTTACTTAGTTCCAGAGAATCCCCCTGAATATCAGCCAAATTTAAAATCTCAGGTCGTTGATAATTGTGTGCTAATATGACCGCCTTTTTTTCATGTTTTAACTGGGAAATTTTTTCTCTTAAAGCTTTATTCTCCTTTGATGTGACCTGTTGTTCCATTTTGTTCATTCCTTCTGTTAGTTAATCAAGCTCTGCTACTCGGATCAAAAGTGTTTTTTCAGTTACAAAGGGAAGATTGTTGATTTTATTGAGAGCATTATTGATATCTTGCTCCAGTGCTTCGTGGGTCATCATGACAATAGGAACTGATTCGCCGATTTGGCGCCCCTTTTGGATGACTGAAGCAAGGCTGATATTATGTTCCCCTAATATCCCTGAGATTCTTGACAAAACTCCCGGATTATCCAGAGCAGAAAAACGAAGATAATATGAGGCAATGATTTGATTAATATCTTTTATTTTTTTCTCTTTTCTATATTCTTCACAAAAGGATGTCGGGGTTATGCGTCGAGTAATGTTTTTTTGGATATTTCGTGCAATATCTATGACATCGCTCACTACAGCGCTGGCTGTAGGCTCCTCGCCGGCACCCATACCATAAAACATAGTCGAGCCTACCCTGTCACCAATAACATAAATGGCATTGTAGACGCCATCCACTGTGGCTAATAAATAATCTTGAGCAATCATGGTGGGATGAACCCGTGCCTCAATCTCGCCATTGGTATCTTTAGCCAAAGCCAATAACTTGATTTTGTAACCCAATTCTCGGGCAAATTGTAAGTCAAGGGGCGTAATCCGGTCAATTCCCTCAGCATATACTTGATCAAGTGAAATTTTGGTGCCAAAGGCTAAAGATACTAAAATGGTCAATTTATGGGCTGTATCGATTCCCTTGATATCGTAAGTGGGGTCAGCCTCAGCAAAGCCTTTTTCTTGGGCTTCTTGAAGTACTTCTTCAAATGGGCTCTCCTCTTTTTCCATCTCAGTTAAAATATAATTAGCTGTACCATTGATGATTCCGTAGAGAGATTTTATTTGATTGCCGGCCAATCCTTCTTTAATAGCTCGGACGATAGGAATCCCGCCGCCAACACTGGCCTCAAAACCAATATCCACCTGATGAGCGGCAGTAGATTGAAAAATTTCCTCCCCATATTGGGCCAGGAGGGCCTTATTCGCAGTAACTACATGTTTTCCCTGCTTAATGGCTTGAAGAAGAAAGGAGCGGGCAGGTTCACACCCGCCAATTAATTCAATAACGATTTCAATTTCCGGATCATCAAGTATGTCTTCAACCCTGGTGGTCAGCATCTCATGAGGCAAATTTAACCCCTTGGCTTTTTCCAGGTTAATATCCGCAATTTTTTTTAATACTAAGGGCACACCCAGATGAGCAGTCAAAATCTCATGATTTTCTTTTAATATTTTGGCTACTCCACTACCGATAGTACCTAATCCGATGAGACCAATTTTTATATCCATGACTTTTTAAGGTTTTGTTTAAGGTGAAACTTCAGCTAATACGTTTTCCGCATTGTAGGAACTTCTTACGAAGGGAGCTGATTCAACATGTTGAAAGCCCAACTCTAAAGCGATTTCTTTATATTTTACGAATTTTTCCGGTTCAATATATTTTTGAACATAAAGGTGATTTTTAGTGGGTTGAAGATATTGGCCAATGGTTAAAATATTACAATTCACTTCTCTTAAATCATTCATCACTTTAATGACCTCTTCTTCATCCTCAGACAAACCGAGCATCAAGCCGGATTTGGTTTTTATCTCTGAATTTATCCGGTTGGCTACCCGTAATACTTTCAGGGAGCGTTCATAATTTGCTTTGTGCCGAATCTGATTATAGAGTCGAGGAACAGTTTCTATATTATGGTTAAAAATATCGGGCTTCATATCCATTACAGTTCGGATTGCTTTGTTGGAGCCCATAAAATCCGGCACCAGGACTTCGGTGGTAATTTTTTTATTTTCTTTTTTTACCTGATACAAGGTTGCGGCAAACTGATAAGCGCCGCCGTCCGCCAAATCATCTCGCGCTACAGAAGTAATGACCACATGTTTTAGCCCTAGACTTCTGGTGGCCTCGGCGATACGCTGGGGTTCTTCAAAATCGATCGGTTCAGGGCGCTCATTTTTGATATTGCAGAATTTACAATTGCGTGTACAGTGATTCCCCATAATCATAAAAGTTGCCGTAGGTTTTGAAAAACATTCTCCGATATTAGGGCACCGAGCTGATTCGCAAACAGTATTGATTTTATATTTGCGCAGTAATGACTTGATTTTATGAACTTGATCAATTTTAATTGGTTTTTTCTTTAACCATGCTGGGAATTTATTATGCATGATATCTACTATCTATACTCTCTTAAATTCTGGGGGCTGTAAAAAACCTGATTTTAGCTGTTTCGAGTGGTTTTTAAGTGGGATTAACGGAATCATGTCAAATATAATTCATAATGAAAAAGTACATTAATAATATATTCTAATATCTTCGATGTCAAGGCGATTTTAGTGGATTTGTCAATTTCATCGCCCTTAATCTATAAATAAAGAAACATGCTGAAAAAGAGAAACATCTACTAATCCTAAATCCGTCAGTTTAAGTTCGGGAATGACAGGTAAGGCCAAAAAGCTTAACGTAGAAAATGGTTCAGCCAATGTACATCCCAATTCAAGGGCTCGCTGATTCAATGCAGTTAAGGCGTTTACTGTTTTTTTTAACGACCATTCAGATAAAAGGCCGGCTATGGGAAGGGGGAGGGCCTCAATCACCTTTCCTCTGTTGCTTATAATCCATCCTCCTTGTAACCTCCCTATTTCACTGATAGCTAAAAGAAGGTCTTCATCCTCAACACCCACGGCAATAATGTTATGCGAATCATGAGCTACAGAGGAGGCTAAGGCCCCTTCCTTTAGGCCCATGCCCTTGACAAATCCAAGGCCTACCCGGCCAGTGCCTTTATGTCTTTCTACTACAACCAATTTTAAAATATCTCCTGATGGATCTGAAACTGCTTTCCCCTCCTCAACCTTTATTTTTTTTATCAGGCACTTGGTTTTGATTTGATTAGGAATAATTTGAATAATTCGGGCCTTTTTACCGGACTGGGCCGGAATTTCTAAATGTGATTTGTTCAGAGGTTTTAGGTGGACTGAATTTCGCACTACACTTCGCAATAATAGGGATTTGTTTTTTTGGATTTTTAATTCTTCCACCACTTGAGTATCCAAAGATCCACATTGGGCCACTTTTCGACCTCGATGAAATACCAAATGGACCTGAAAATCCCGTAAATCATCTAGGACAACCAGATCGGCCAGATATCCGGGAGCTACTGCCCCCATCTGTCGGAGGCCAAAGTACTCGGCGGGGTTAATGGTAACCATTTGTATGGCCAAAACCGGATCGCATCCTTTGGCGACTATTTTTTTTAACGCGTTGTTTAAATGACCCGAATTTACAAGATCTACCGGAGATTTATCATCAGAAACTATCATACACCGCCGGTTATTTTTTGGAGTAATTAAGGGCAGAAGATCAATCAAGTTTTTACTTGTACTTCCCTCCCTAATCATAATGTACATTCCTGACCGCATTTTCTCGAGGGCCTCTTCAAGTTGGGTGCATTCATGATCAGAGGCAATCCCAGTCGCAAGATAGGCGAAAAGATTCTTGCCTCTTAGCAGGGGGGCATGTCCGTCTTTACATTTATTGCCGGTGATTTCTAATTTTTTTAAAATTTCGGGATCGGCTGCAATAACCCCAGGGAAATTCATCATTTCCCCTAATCCTAGCACCCATGGTTTTTTCATGAACTTTTTTAATTCCTCAGCTTCCAGAGTTGCGCCGCTTGTTTCAAGCGGGGTTGTGGGTACACAGGAAGGGAGGGTAAAATAAAAGGATAAGGGAAGATTTCTTGAAACTTCATGTAAGTATTTAAGCCCTTCCACTCCCAGGACGTTAGTTATTTCATGGGGGTCTAAAACTACCGAGGAGGTGCCAAGAGGAGTTACTGCTCGGACAAATTCCCAGGGAGTAAGTAAAGTACTTTCCAAATGGAGATGTCCGTCAATAAATCCGGGACAGATAAATTTATCCTGAACATTGATCCTCTCCCTGGCCTCATAAGCCCCGAAACCAACAACACGATCTTGAAAGATTGCTACCTGCGCGGGATAGATTTCTCCAGACAAGACATTCACCAAATTTGCCCCTTCCAAGAGAAAATCTACCGGAAATTCACCTTTTGCTGCCCGAATTTGTTCTGATATTCGATTGATCCAATTACCCATTATTTTTTTAAAAATTTATAGATTACAAAGGATTAATTATTCGTGGGTAAAATAAGTTGAGTTTAGTGATTAAATAAGGTGTTAAAACTAAGGATTGCCGGATCTGGAAAGTATTTTTTTGACAGATTTCAATAATTCCTTGGCAGTATATGGTTTCTGGATAAAGCCCATAGCGCCTCCTTTAAGAAATCTCGTGCTCATATTATTGGGGAGATATCCGGTTGAAACGAGGACTTGAACATTTTTATTCAGTTTTTTTAATTCCTTAAAGGTTTCCATTCCATCTTTTTTTGGCATAATTACATCTAAAATGACAAGATCAATCGTATCAATTTTTTTTTCATAGAGCTCGATTGCTGCCTCCCCGTCCTCAGCGCATAATACCTCATAACCACAACGCTCCAAAATATTAAAGGTTATCCGACGTACAAGTTCCTCATCTTCAACAATCATTAAGGTCCCTTCTCCGGTCGCTATATATTCATCATCACTGTCCATTAATGCGGTATTATACGTTGGTAAATAAATATTAAAATTTGTACCTGAGCCAATTTTACTATCAACTGCAATGGTTCCTTGATGAGCTTTTATAATGCCGAAGGCTACCGAAAGGCCCAGCCCAGTTCCTTTGCCGACATCTTTTGTGGTAAAAAAGGGATCAAAGATATAGGGGAGCACTTTTTCCTCGATACCTTGTCCTGTATCTGAAATTTGAATATGAATATATTGACCATCTTTGGTGCCAATATTTTGTAAACAAAAATCATCGTTTAAGCTTAGTTTCCTGCTGGTAAAAGTTAATGTCCCACCATTAGGCATTGCATCTTTTGCATTATGGCAGATATTCATAAGGGAGTGCATGATTTGAAGTTTGTCGATTTTGACGGGTAAGGGATCTTTAGTTAAATCAGCATTGACCTTTATTCGATTCAATAAATGCCGGTTATGCAATAATTTAATGGTCTCTTTAATCACCTTATTAATATCGGTCAATTGCGGATTAAATTTTTGGCCGCTTCCAATGGCCATTAATTGAGAGGCAAGATCAGCACCCATAGAGGCGGATTTGTGGATGGTTT
Organism: Pseudomonadota bacterium; assembly: GCA_030625085.1. Classification (GTDB taxonomy): domain Bacteria; phylum SZUA-182; class SZUA-182; order DTGQ01; family DTGQ01; genus DAOURK01. The sequence continues at coordinate 20,983 of DAOURK010000036.1, read as the reverse complement.
CCAAATATTTAGAATTTTCTTCATCATTTTTTAGGGATGCCTGTAAATAAGAGGACGACCCTAGAATCGCCGTTAGGATGTCATTGAATTTATGAGAAACATCATTGACTAATTTCCCGAGACACTCCATCCTTTGTGAGTTGATCAAATGGTCTTCTAATTTTTTTTTGTCGGTAACATCCCTGATGGAAGCCTGGATTAACCCTTCCTCAAAAATGGTATTTTGGATATGCAGCTCTACTGTTTTTGTTTTTTTATTCTTGGCAATGATTTCTATTTGTACCTCATCCTTGGGAATTAACTGTCTTTTTTTAATCATTTCAAAATAGTGACAGATAAATTTTTTTTCTTTTTGGGCTAAAAGATTAGTAAAATGTATTTTTTCCAATTCCTCCTTTGAATATCCGGTGATTCGTTCACTCATTTTGTTTGCATCGAGCAAGTATCCTTCATGATCTAGAGTAAACAATCCGTCAGTAGCATTCTGATATAAATAATAATATCTTTGAGCTAAATAATTGCTTAGGTCTCGCTTGGGATCGGAGGTATTTTTTTTAGGATGACTCATATTTATTTTTCAATTTTTAAGTCTGTTATCATTTGAATTATTGTATTGGTTTTTTTGGGGTTTAATTTATTAATAGAACATAATAAGCTTTTTTTACCCTTAAGCCATTATATACTGCCACAGGTATATAAACATGAGATGATTTTGCTGAAAATTTAATAAAAATTTAACATAAAAAAAATTATACGGCAAATGCTGTAAACAATTGATGGGATAAAAAGGGCAATTTCACTATACAAATATTATACAGTAATTTTTAAAAAAAATAAATAATATTTTTATTTTTTGGCGCAGGGCGTTAGCTTTACCGAGATGCAGGGCTTAAAGGCCTGCACTATATCTTTGTGGTAAAAATTATATGTATTTTTTGGCTCAGGCTTAACCGGGTTAAAGGTATTCTCTTTTATTCTCAGATTAAAGAATCCTGCAAAATAAGATATTTTGTTATTTTAAGTGGAGCGAGAAAACTTTAACAATTTATTTTTAATAAAATTTCTCGTTGCTAAAGCTTCTCGAAATGACAGCTTGGGGTTATTTTGCAGAACTTATCTTAGAGTATTGAGGACCGAATAAAGTGTGCATCTTTAAATAAGCGAACGCCTGCATAGATAATAGCTAAAAATTCCAATCTGCCAAGGAGCATGGCCGCCATCTGGACAATTTTACACGTTATGGGCATCAGGGGCTGAGTAAGACCAATAGATACCCCTACTGTACTGAGAGAGGAAGCAAATTCAAACATTGATTCAAGCACCGGAAATCCATGGGCCACAAAGGTGAGTACCCCTATGGCGTAAGTTAAAAAATAGAGCATAATAAAGGAAAATAACTCAATGATGTGATTTTCTTCAAGGAAAATTTTTTGATTTCTTTGTATTACCACATTTTGGAAGATCGCTCCCTCAGGGTTAATTTTTTTCCGAAGGTGCCAATAAACAGACTTAACGCAGGCAGCAAGGCGCAGTAATTTAGCCCCGCCGGCCGTCGAGCCGGTGCTGCCTCCGATAATCATTAACATGGTGAGAGATAAAATAGCCAAGCCGCCCCAGTTTTGAAAAGAAATAGTAGCGAAACCAGCCGTTGATATTGAAGAGATCATACCAAATATTCCATGCCTTAGGCTAAATAATGAACTGGTGGAAATATTTTTCATAAGTCCATTAACCACTAGGGGCAAAAAGCATAGTATCAAAATAGCCATACATTTAAGTTCAATATCATTTATTCCCTCCTTTATTTTTAATTTTAAAAGTCGGTAGTGATTAACAAAATTGATTGAGCCTGCCATCATAAGACAGATGGTTACTAACTCTACAGGAAATTTGTTCCAATAGCCTATACTGGCATCTTTGGTCGAAAATCCGCCTGTTGACAGGCTGCACATGGCGTGATTTACAGCGTCGAATAACTTCATTCCGCAAAGCAGATATAAGAGAGACCCCACGATAAAAAAGCCAATATATATCTTGAGGATAATTCTTGCCGTGTACTTGATATTTGGTACAATGCGGTCCGATCTGGCTTCAGCCTGATAAGCAGTTAAACCGGATATGCCGGCTATGGAGGATAAAAATATCACGGCAATACCGGCCCCGCCTATAAATTGCATGATACTTCGCCAAAAAAGAAAGAGGTGAGGCGTTTTTGAGGCGGTCATCATTGACAGCCCGGTGGTTGTCCAACCGCTGGTACATTCATAGAGTGCGTCTATAAACCTCATGTGTCCTGAGAAGATAAAGGGGATGGAGGAAAGGCCTATAATAAGGCACCATACCAGGGTGATAACCATAAAGGCGTCGTGCAGTTTTAAGTCTTTGTCGCTTTCTTTAACCTTAAAGATATATCGTAAACTTAACCCCAGAGATGCGCTGATAGCCGCAGAAATAATAAAATATTTGGCCAAATATATCTCTGATCGAAAAAAAGGGAGGATGATTAAGGGCAAAATCATAATCAGCCCTAACCAACTGATAAGGTAACCTGTATATTCTAAAATAATACAATATCGCTGCTGAATTATTTGTTTTTGTGTATTGTGCATCCTACTCTTGTAGCGCCTTTATTTTTATCTGTAGGCGCTTAGTTCTGAATCTCGTGTTTTTTATGGTAGAAAATTTTTTTTAACCACGAAGGACACGAAGCACACGAAGTTTTTGTTTTCACTTCGTGACCTTCGTGATCTTCGTGGTAAGATTATATCTTTTGGTTCCGGCTTGTCCGGGTTAGGTTTTTATATCCCATTGCTTTCCCTTATCGAGGTAGGGAGAGGAGGGGAATTTTTTAGTGAAATTAATCTTGTTTCCTCAACAGGGAAGATGGTGTATTGGTAAATTTCTCCCAGTATTTTTGCGGGTTAAGGAAGAAATCCTTTACTGTAGCTTTATGTTCACGTTTAACAGCCAGAACCAGTCTGTCGTGTATACTGATCGGCTCTTTTATTGTGGGTTTAATAATTTTGTTTCCCCGGATAATTGATAAAATGATCGTATTTTCAGGGAGGCCTAATTCTTTAATCATTAATCCATCGGATGTAAAATTTTTATTGACCACCAGTTCCATTATATCTACTTGGCTGTTAATAGGAATAAGTTCAATAATACCATTTACTGTTATATCTTCCTGAATCAAGTCAGATATAATTTTGGTTACACTCAGTGTGTGAACTACCCCGCCTAATTGTTTGAATATTTTTTCATTTTGGGGATTATTGACCAGGGCAATGGTTTTGGGCACATTAAAATGATAATAGGCTAATTGGCATACAGATAAATTTTCAGGATCTGATCCGGTGGTTGCTACTACCACATCTGCCTGTTCTGCTTCACAGTCAGTCATAGCTCCCGGACTTGTGCCGTCTCCGTTGATAAGTAATTTTAGGGAATCACCGGTATTTTCACTAATATGTTTACAAAGAAGGCGATTTTTTTCGATTAAGGTAATTTCATGGTCTTTATTATTCAGTTGATTGACCAGAGAAAGCCCGACCTTACCCCCGCCAACAATAATGGTGTACATAATCAGCTTCCTGTATCCAGTTTTATTTTGTTCACTGCCATATGCGAAAGAGATAGTATCTCAAAGTTAAAATTTTTATATAGGTCCATTTTTTGCCAATCCATAACACAGATCATTACTCTTGAGACATTTAGTATTTTAGCCAATATCTGTCCACACATAACATCAGTTTTTTCATGCATAGTGGCTACAACAGCTAAATCGAGCTTATCACTTTCCAATGAGCGCAAGAATTCAGGGCTTAAAATATCACCGGACACGGTTTTCCCATTAAATTCCTCGGAAAGTTCCTTAAACCCGGTGCTTTCATTGTCTATAAGCGTGACATTATGTTCTTCCGACAATTCACGGGACAGAAGAGAGCCGATAGGGCTGCAACCAACCACTAGTATATTCATTTTTGTTGCTCCAATGACTTAGGTTCGCGACTTGAGAAGGGCCGCTTCCTTGGCAAAATAGGTGAGAATAATATCCGCCCCGGCTCTTTTAATGGAGGTTAGTGTCTCAATCATTGTTTTTGTCCCGTCGATCCAACCCTTTTGAGCGGCTGCCTTGATCATGGAATATTCTCCACTCACGTTGTAAGCGGCCACAGGCACGGAAAATTTGGTTTTTACTCGATAGATAATGTCCAGATAGCTTAAGGCAGGTTTAACCATAATAATATCAGCCCCTTCTTCCAAATCAAAGGCACATTCTCGAAGGGCCTCTTGGGCATTAGCCATGTCCATCTGATAAGAGCGACGGTCTCCAAATTGGGGGGCTGATTCGGCAGCTTCCCGAAACGGGCCGTAAAAGCTTGATGAGTATTTGGCCGCGTATGACATAATAGGGATTTGACTATATCCTTCAGTATCCAGGATTTTTCGAATAGCGCCAATACGGCCGTCCATCATATCAGAGGGAGCCACCATATCAACACCTGCTTTTGCGTGCGAAAGGGCAATTTTAGCGAGAAATTCAAGTGTGCTGTCATTATCAACCTGATTATTTTTTATAATACCGCAATGTCCGTGGCTGGTATATTCACACATACAAATATCAGTAATAACAATGAGATCAGGGAACCGTGCCTTAATTGCCGCAACAGCCTTTTGAATGATTCCCTCCGGATCATAGGCGCCAGAGCCGACCTCATCTTTTTTTTCCGGAAGTCCAAAAAGTAAAATCCCGGGGATGTTTAAATCCTGAATCTCCTGAAGCTCTTTAAGAAGAAGATCTATGGAAAAATGGGAGATACCCGGCATGGACTTTATAGGAAGTTTGATTCCATCCCCCGGAACTACAAACATCGGATAGATAAGGTTACCCACTGAAAAATTGGTTTCTCGTACCATTCTTCGTAAATTTTCAGAAAGGCGCATCCTTCGTGGGCGATGTACTGGAAAAGGCATAATTAATACCTCCTCAAATTAAATAATCATAAGAATTTTGCAAAATACTCTATTTTGTAAATATTATACTTGGCAAGGTCATAAATTGCAGCAATTTTTATCGCTTTTGTTTCGCTAAGTAGCTTTCCAAAAAGTCTCCCTATATCGCTTCAGCGAACATTTTGCCAACTTTCATTCGAATAGAGGCCATAATGAGAATTGCTGCCTAAATGGTGATTTTGAAAAAATGTTAAATATACCCCAGAGTGTTCAGAGGACGAAAAGTTCAGTAACAAAAATTAAAACTTTGAGCTTTCTTTGTGTTCTCTGTGGTGAAATTTAAAAAGCGTAATTTATGCTCTCATTGAGTATATTAAGTGATTATGGTTATTGATAACCTAATGTGATTTTTATTTTTGGTAATATAGAACGATATTGTCCGTCAAAGCCGCAATAGTATAATCTTTTGGAATAATATGTACTTTTAGTCCCAAAGCCTCTGCTTCCCTGGCACAGATAGGGCCAATGCAGGCGATGTCTACCTCTTTTAATAACTCAGATACGTTTTTGTTGTGTTTTTGAAAGGCGGCAGCAAAATTTTTTACTGTTGAGGTACTGGTAAAGGTAACCATGGTTATTTTTTTTTCTTGAATAAGATCGATAATATTTGCAGTGTCTCCTTCATCAGGCAATGTTTCATAAACTGGAACCACGGTTACTGAGGCCCCTTGTTCTTTGAGTTTTTCCGGTAAAATATCTCGGGCCACAGCAGCTCTGGGGATAAGGATTTTGGCTCCCTTGACCCCTAATTTTAAAAGTCCGGCTATGATGGATTCAGCCTGGTATTCCGGAGGAACATAATCGGGAATAATTCCCTTTTGCCTTAAAAAAGATGCGGTTTCAGGACCAATGGCACACACTTGGTTATTGCCAAGGGATCGGCTATCTTTACCAAGGGTATGTAACTGTTGGAAAAAGAAGTCCACTCCATTTACGCTGGTAAAAATTATCCATTGATAACTGGCTAAACGATTAATGGCTTCATGTAGAAGTTTATAGTCTTTGCAGCCGAACACACGAATAGTTGGGAATTCGATGGGCAGTGCCCCTAATTCCGATAATTTTTGGCTAAAAATACTCGATTGAGCCCTTGCTCGCGTAACGACGATGGTTTTGCCAAACAAAGGCCGTTTTTCAAACCATTGCAATTTATCTCGTAATTGAACCACATCTCCTACAACGATAATAGATGGCGCTCCCACCCCTTCCTCAGACACTCGCTTGACAACAGATTGAAGATCAGCTACTAATGTTTTTTGCCGGGGTCTTGTCCCCCATTGAATTATGGCCACCGGCGTGTGAGGAGAAAGTCCATTCTTATGTAATTGCGCTACAATATGAGGTAATCGAGCCATACTCATTAAGAAGACTAATGTTCCTGCTCCGGTGGTTATTTTTTCCCAATTGATATTGGATCTTTCTTTTGTTGGGTCCTCATGTCCCGTGATAAAGGCTACGGTAGAGGTAAATCGGCGATGAGTGAGAGGGATGCCGGCATAGGCAGGCACAGCAATGGCAGAGGTAATGCCGGGAATAATTTCAAAAGGGATACCTTGATCGGCCAAAATTTCAGCCTCTTCCCCTCCTCGACCAAAAATAAAGGGATCTCCCCCTTTAAGGCGGGCTATCTTTTTTCCTGTTGATACTTTTTGGAGAATAAGTTCATTGATTTCTTCCTGTTGAATATGATCTGTTCCCCCTTTTTTTCCAACATAGATGATTTCTGCTTTGGGATTAGCCCAGGAGAGGAAAATGGGATTAGCTAGATAATCATAAATGAGAACATCAGCCGATTGGATACATTCCTTCCCTCTCAAGGTAATCAGTTTTGGGTCGCCAGGGCCGGCGCCGATTAGATATAAAATTCCTTTGATCATTTTATCTTTCATAATGGTTTAGTATGTTTCTGTTCCTTATCAATATCAATGAAAAATTCTTTTTTTTTATCTTTATGGTGTATTTTCGGCATTAATTTTTCCTGCTCTATAGGGGAAGTAATAATTTTTTTTCCTTACCCAACCTTGAAATAATCATTCAATCCTATATATAAGAGTATTAAGCAGCTTTGCCGGCTTCAATAATCTCTTGTAAAATCTTGTCGGCTCCCTGCTTAATGAGTTTTTTGGCCAGTTGAATGCCCACCTTTTCAACATGGTCTATAGATCCGGATTCAGAATCTCGAATAATTCGTTTTCCATCTAGTGAGCCTACCATGGCCTGAAGGTAAATTTGAGAATTTGTTATCTCCCCATAAGCGGCAATGGGAACTTGACACCCTCCTTCCAATTTTCTCAAAAGGGCGCGCTCTGCCAGCACCGCCTTTGCGGTTTCCTGATGATCAAGGGCAGAGACAATGCTTTGAATCTTTTTTTGTTTTTTGCGGATTTCGATTCCCAGAGCACCTTGAGAAATAGCCGGCAGGCAAATATCCATAGGCAGATATTCTGTAATTTTAGCTTGCCACCCCATTCTGTGAATTCCAGCGGCGGCCAGGATAACTGCATCTAATGCATTGGCCTCAACTCGTCGAAGTCTGGTCTCCAGATTTCCACGTAACTGTACAATGTGAAAATTTGGGGAGTAATTGAGCAGTTGTGTCTGCCTTCGTAAGCTGCAGGTACCTATTACAGCGTTTTTCGGTAAATGTTTTAAAATTAAATTATCACCGGAGATCAGAACATCACGGGGGTCTTCCCGAATGGTAATGGCGCCGATCTGCAGTTCAGCGGGCAATTCTGTAGGAATGTCCTTCATGCTGTGTACTGCCAGATCAATTCGGCCGTCAATGAGAGCTTCATCCAATTCTTTGACAAAAAGACCCTTGCCGCCAATTTTGGCTAAAGGGACATCGAGAATTTTATCCCCCTCTGTTTTAATGTTCACGATTTCACATTTAATCGTGGGGTTCAGATGCTCCAATTGTGAGGCGATCATACGTGTCTGTTGTAGAGCAAGTTTGCTGCCGCGTGTCCCAATTTTGAGAATTTCTAGCATGAGTTTTTGTCTTCCCTTTTGTTTTTTGTTGATGCCTCGGGTTGTCCGTCAAGATTAAATAATTTTTTTATGATGGGGATATAATGGGAAATATTGGTCGAATCAATTTCTTTTTTCAGAAAATAAACGGGATTATGAAGTACTTTTTTTAGCATAGCCGTGGTCATACTGTTAATGACATTGCGATCCTCTTCTGAAAGGTGTGATAATTTGGAGAAGGCTTTGTTTAATTCCTGGCGGCGGATATCTTCACATTTCTTAGTCAATTCAACAATAGTAGGCATTGCATGTAAAGAGTGCATTTTGGTCCAAAATTGTTCTACATATCTATCAATAAGATCTTCAGCATAGCGTGCTTCTTTTTGTCGTTCTAAAATATTCGCGTTTACCAGCATCTCCAGGTCATCAATGTCATAAACATACACATCATCACATTTATTAACCGCTGGATCAACATTTCTTGGAACAGCAATGTCAATAAAAAACAGAGGGCTGTTTTTTCTTTTGTGTAAGGTCCTTTGGATGTCTTCCTTATGAAAAACAAAATGTGGGGCGGCGGTTGAAGTAATGATGATATCCATTAATTGTAAATTTTCTTTGAGGGTGGAAAAGCTCATGACCTGTCCGCCGAAAATTTTAGCCATTTCTTCAGCTCGGCTGTATGTGCGATTGGACACGTAGATATTTTTTACCCCGTTGGAAAGGAGATGTTTAGCCGCAAGCTCGCTCATTTCACCTGCACCCACCAACAACACTGTTTTCTCCTCAAGAGAACCGAAGATTTTTTTGGCCAGCTCTACGGCAGCAAAGCTAATAGAAACAGGATTTTTACCTATTCCGGTTTCATTCCGAATTTTTTTGGCTACATGAAAGGACCTTTCTATAAGATGAGGCAACAGCGTGTTCACAGCCTCATCTTGGTTGGCTAAAGCATAGGCGTCCTTAAGTTGCCCCAAGATTTGGGGCTCGCCAACCACCATGGAGTCTAAGCTGGAAGCAACTCGGAAAATGTGCCGGACTGCATCCTTTTGCGTATGGCAATAGCTGACGTTTTCCAAGATTTCCGGGGAAATATGATGATATCCAGTCAAAAATTCCTTCAGGGTTGTCATCCCATTTTGCACGGCTTCTACCACCGCAAAGAATTCTACCCGGTTACAGGTAGAAAGCAGCATGATTTCTTTAACCGCTTTAGTTTTGGCCAATTCTTTATGTACATAACTGGCCTGTTTTTTGGTAAAAGATAATTTTTCCCGAATTTCAATCGGGGCTGTTTTATGACTCAATCCAAAAACAATAATTTCCATAGTCTATATAAATTTATATAATTTATCAATTTAATATTAATATCCAGCTTTACTTTCTTTGTCGGATTGTCCGGGTGAAAATTCTTACTGGTAAATTTGAGAAAATAGCTATTAATCATGAATAGGAGTGTAATCCCTTTAGAAGCAAATTTACTCCTAAAAAAGTAAATAGTACAAAGCAAAAACCAATAATAGCTAAATAAGCAGCTTTTTTCCCACGCCAACCTACAGTAAATCTGGTATGGACTACGGCGGCATAGATAAACCAGGTGATCAAAGCCCACGTCTCTTTTGGGTCCCAGCTCCAATAAGCTCCCCAGGCAGAATTTGCCCACAGAGAGCCGGTAATAATTCCAATAGTCAACAGGGGGAACCCAAAAGATATAATTCTGTGGCTGAGATCGTCAAGTATTTCCAAGGAAGGGAGTCGATAATAAAGCGGACCGAATTTTTTAGATTTTAATTGGCTTTCTTGGATTAAATACATTATACCGGCGCAAAAAGCAAAAGCAAAAGTAGCGTATCCGGCAAAGGAGGTAACAGTATGGATGCCTAACCAGAAGCTTTGTAAAGCAGGTATCAGAGGTTGAATCCCCTTTGGTACAATAGAAGCATAAAGGACAAAAATAAAAGCCAGGGGGAGAATAAATGCTCCAAGGGAGGGGATTTTCATTTTATAATCGAGCACAAGATAAATGAGGATAATTATCCAGGCAAAAAAGGACAGGGATTCATGGAGATTAGTAATAGGTATGTGGCCGGCTTGAAAAAAACGTGTGCCAAAGGCAATAGTATGGAAAATAAATCCTAAAGAGACGGAGATATTCCCTACACGTTCAGCCCACCCTCTTCTGTTAATTAAATGGAGTAAATGAAAAAATACGGCGTTAAGATAACAGCCCAAAGAAATTAAAAAAAAAGTAACGTTCATAAAAGTTCCCTGATTCTTTTTTCGGCCATTGCCCTGCCATTCTCTTTAATAATTTTGAGAATTTCACTGGATTCAGCCAGACGCTGAAAAATAGCTTTTCGTTTTTTTTCGTCCGGCTCACTCTGAATGACATTTTCTCGAAAATTTCCCAAAATGTCAACCAAAATTCGATATTCCGGACCATATTGGCTCTCCAGATCCTGTTTCATTTTTCGGGCAAAGGCCGGACTTTTACCCCCTGTAGAAATGCTGATCATTAAATCTCCTCTTTTGACCACAGCAGGGAGAATAAAAGTTGAATCAGATGGTTTATCTACTACATTAATCAAAATGCCTCTTTTTTGGGCTTCTTGCGTAATTATCTTGTTGACTTTATTATTATTTGTGGCTGCGATAACAAGAAAGATTCCTTCCAAATCCTTGGGTTGAAATTCTCTCTCTTGGTAATGTATTTTACCTTCTTGAACCAGGTGAGTTATTTGGGGAGTTATTTCGGGGCTAACAAGTTTGACTTTTGCCTCATGTTCCATTAAGGATAAAATTTTGCGCTCGGCAACTTTTCCGCCTCCGATTACCAAGCATTCTTTTTTTTGCAAATCTAAGCAAATTGGATAATATCTTGACATTTTATTTTTGGATTTGAATTCGGATTATTTTCCGAGGGCATTTCTCAGCACAGGTCCCACAACCTGTACATTTTTCGGGGTCAATAACAGGACAATTGTTTTCCATGGTAATGGCCTGTTCAGGACATTTTTTAACACAAAGACCACAGGCAAGACAACCAACGTCACAAGCCTGACGTACAGCTTTCCCTTTGTCCTTGGAACTACAGGGAATATAACATAACTTACTGATAGGGACCAGCTTGATTACCCCTTGGGGACATTGACTTATACACGAGCCACACCCTGTGCAGCGATTTTCATCAATAGAAGGCAACCCGGTAGGTTCGATTTTGATGGCCTTAAAGGGGCAGGCTTTCACACAGGAACCAAAACCAAGGCAACTATAAGGACAGGCTTTATAACCATCACCAAGAAGTAGGGCCGCTTTACAATCTTCAATTCCCTCGTACTGATATTTTGGTTTGCATTTATCGGTAGCCCCTTGGCAAAAAATTGTGGCGATTGTTTTTTCTTTTTGTTCTACGCTTACGCCCAAAATACGAGACATTTCCTCTATAGCTTCCGACCCCGAGGCCTTGCATTCCGAGGGATTTATTTCTCCGGCTACCAGTGCTTCGGCAAAAGCGGAACAACCTGCATAACCACAACCACCGCAATTGGCGCCGGGCAGAATTTCATTTATAGCAGCTACTTTAGGATCAATTTCTACAGCAAAGATTTTTGAAGCAATTCCCAACCCAATGGCCAAAACAAAAGCTAAACCACCTAAGCTAACCACAGCGGCTATCATATTTTTTTATCCTCATTTATATTGTATTCATATAAAATATCTGAATGATTTTACCATAGATTAGGTTATTTTACCAATCCTGCAAAACCTAAAAAAGCTAATGATAAAAGGCCTGCTGTCACCAGAGATATAGCCGTTCCTTCTAAAGATTCAGGCAAGTCTGCCAGGGCCAACTTTTCGCGTATACCGGCAAAGAGAACCAAGGCCAGTGTAAAACCGACTGCTGCGCCTACACTATAAACCAATGATTCCATAAAGGTGAATTCATTTTGTATGGTTAAGACTGCGACTCCTAAGACTGCACAATTGGTAGTAATAAGGGGTAAATAGATTCCCAAGGCCTGATATAAAAGGGGGCTCGTTTTTTGGATCACCATCTCAACAAATTGAACCAGGGCTGCGATTACCAGAATAAAGGCTATGGTCTGCATGTATTGAATATTAAAGCGATTTAAAATAAGCACTTGTACCAACCAGGTAATAGCCGTGGCTAAGCCCATGACAAAAATCACTGCCATACCCATGCCGATGGAGGTTTCAATTTTACGTGAAACACCAAGAAAAGGACAAATCCCAAGAAATTGTGCTAAAACAAAATTGTTTACCAAGACTGTGCTGATAATGAGAAGAATCATTTTTTCCATGATCTTATCCTTTTTTGCCGATGAATTTGGTTATATGATCAAAGGGCTAATTTTGTATTAATTTTATTCATTAATCCTAATAAAAGACCCAGCGCAATAAAGGCCCCTGGGGGTAATATGGCCAAAAGAAAGGGGACATACCGGGGTCCCAACAAAACAACGCCAAATACTGATCCATTTCCCAATAATTCCCGAATGCTTCCCAAAACCAATAAAGCAAGAGTATAGCCAATTCCCATACCGATGCCATCCATCATTGAATTGAGTATGGGGCGTTTGGAGGCAAAAGCTTCAGCTCTACCCAATATGATACAGTTAACTACAATGAGAGGAATAAAAATCCCCAAGGCTTTATGGAGCTCAAAAAAATAGGCTTCCATAATCAAGTCCACAACAGTAACAAAGGTGGCGATAATCACAATGAAACAGGCAATACGGACTTTAGCGGGAATTATATTGCGCATAGCGGCAATTACCATATTCGAGCAGACTAAAACAAAAGTGGCGGCTAATCCCATACCAATTCCGTTTTTGGCTTGGGAGGTTACGGCTAAAACCGAACATATGCCTAAAACCAATCGAAAAATAGGATTTTCCTTCCAAATTCCATTGGTAAGGTCCCGGATGATAGTCACTATTTTTCTCCTTTATAATCCAAACGTTAGGGGATTTTCCCTGTAATTAAATTCCTGCATTTATTGCATTATTTTATTTTTATTTTGTTTATAAAAATTTAATCCCTTGCCAATAGCGTCAACTACGGCACGCGGTGAGATTGTCGCTCCGGAGATCTGATCCAAGTCACCTCCATCTTTTTTCAATTTAAAACGGCAATTTTGTAATGATTTACCTTCAAATTGCTGTTTAAATTTAGGCTCTAGTATTTTAGCTCCCAAGCCTGGAGTTTCAGCCATCTTGGTGATTTCAATGGCCTGAATTGTTCCATCGGGATTTAACCCCATCATAACTTTCAACTCTCCGCCAAAGCCCATATTAGCCATTTCAAAAGATACGCCGCTTATTCGCCCATTTTGGAGGCCCTTATAAATAAGAATACTTTCTTCTTTACCTTTTACCTTTTTCCATGGGATTTGAATTTTATTTTGGTCCGGGTCATTATCATGGGCTGGAAGAACCGCATTAACCGCTTTCATTCTGGCGATACGTCTTTGTTCAGCAATAGGTTCTTTGGTGATATCATATACTTTGGCCAAAGATATGCCGGCCACAATACAAATAGCAGTTAAAACAACGACTAATTCCAAAATATCTTTCATATTATGGTACCCTCCCGAACGCTTTGGGCTTGGTATATTTATCAATTAAAGGACAGCCGGCATTCATCAAAAGAATAGCAAAGGAAACCCCTTCCGGATACCCCCCAAATAAACGAATAATAATAGTAATCAAACCAATCCCCATACCAAAGATAATCATTCCCTTACTGGTCATGGGACTGGTCACCATATCCGTAGCCATAAAACAAGCTCCCAACATTAATCCGCCGCTTAACAGGTGGAAAAGTGGATTAGCGTATTGGTTGGGATTGATAAGCCAAAAAATACCGCTTACCAGAAAAACAGTAACTATACAACTGACAGGAATATGCCAGGTTACATATCCCTTCCAGAGTAAAAACCCAAATCCAAGCAGAATGGCCAAAACAGCTATTTCCCCAATACATCCGGACCTGTTTCCTAACAATAAATCAAGCAATCGAACGTCCGCAATGCCGGCTAGGCCTTCATTTTTTAGGATAGCCAAAGGAGTAGCAGCGGTAACCGCATCAATAGATTTGGAAAATAAATAGGTTGGATTTTGCCAGCGTGTGAGTTGCACCGGCCATGAAATCAATAGAACAACTCGACCAATGAGGGCAGGGTTAAAAGGGTTATTACCCAAACCGCCATAAATGGATTTTCCTAAAATGATAGCTATAGCCGACCCGACAAGGACCATGTACCAGGGAATGGTAGGAGGGAGGGTTAGCGCTAAAAGCAGGCCGGTAACAGCGGCACTTCCATCTCGAACGGAAATTTTTTGGCCCAATAAAGTTTGGATTATGGCCTCAGCGGCAACGGCACCGATTATGCCCAGCAGCATAATTTTTAGGGCAGGGAATCCAAAAAAATAAACACCCGCAAGGCTTGCCGGCAGAAGAGCCAGCAGGACACAATACATAATGGCAGAAATAGTAACTTCGTTACGGATGTGTGGTGAAACAGACACAACTACCCTTGAATCCAAGAGGTCTTGTATATTTTCTCTAATAGCAACATTTTCCTGTGACATACGCGAACCTTATTTTTTTATCTAGAAATTTATCTTAAAATCTTTCCTAACCCCTATTTATCTATGATCAATACTACTTTTTTTGCTGTTGTTGTTTTTTCGCTGCCAAAATTGCGCTTTTTCCATATTTAACCATCTGAACGAGATGCCGATTGGCCGGGCATACAAAAACGCATGAGCCGCATTCAATACAATTGAAAATATGAGCTGCTTCTGCTTCTTCAAATAGGTCTTTTTCACAATAAGTACCCAATGAACTGGGTATCAAGTGCATTGGGCAGGCACGAACACACATGCCGCAATTAATACAATGCTTGCTTTCTCCAGAGGCAAGCTCTTCTTTCGATAATACCAAAATTCCTGAGGTGCCCTTGATAATTGGGACTTGGGCTGTATATTGGGCCAACCCCATCATCGGGCCTCCCATTAGAACTTTACCTGCCTCCCCTTGAATCCCTCCGCAGTAATTGATAATTTCAGAAAATAAGGTGCCGATACGAAGTCGTAAATTTTTAGGCTCTTTAATTCCCCGTCCGGTAACAGTAACGATTCTTTCAATCAGGGGTTTTCCAAAGGTAACGGCCTCATAAATGGCGTAAGCTGTACCCACATTCTGAATGACCGCTCCCACATCCATAGGAAGTCCAGGGGGGGGTGGCACTTCACGCCCTAATATAGCTTTGATTAATTGTTTTTCAGCCCCTTGGGGATATTTTACCTTCAACCCCACTACTTCAATATTGGAAAGCCCTTTGGTTGCCTTTTTCATAGCCTTCAACGCATCAGGCTTATTCACTTCAATGCCGATATATCCCTTCTGAACACCCATAATCCGCAATATAATCTGCAATCCTTTAACAATGGCTTCGGTCTTTTCCAACATTAACTGATGATCAGCAGTCAGATAGGGTTCACACTCTACACCATTCAAAATGATGGCGTCAATATTTTTTTCTTTTGGAGGTGAAAGCTTAACATGAGTAGGAAAGGCAGCGCCGCCAAGCCCAACGATTCCAGCCTCTCGAATTTTTTTCTTTAATTCTTCCGAAGAAAGTTGTAAGGGATCTTGTCCATTTTTTGGTTCACGAAACCATTCATCTTTTTCATCCGATTCAATGATGACGGCTTTAATTTTTTTGCCACTGGGATGAGGGTAATCTTGGACAGCAGTTACCGTGCCGGAAATACTGGCATGGATAGGGGCGGACACAAAGGCCTGACTATCGGCAATGACTTCTCCCTTTTTTACCTTTTGTCCCTTTTCTACCCTGGCTTCGCAGGGTGCACCAATATGCTGTGCTAAAGGTATGCATACTGTTTTGGGGAGGGGGGGCTCTTCGATTTTTTTCCCCGCACTTAAGTTTTTATGACTTGGTGGATGAATACCACCTAAAAAAGTTTTTAGTTTCATAGAGTTTTCTTTCTTAAGGGTATATTAGCTTCGTTTAAAATCTGTAAGGATAGCTCATCAGCATATCCATCACTATAGATAATTTCCTTAATTCCGGCATTCACCAGCATTTTTGCACATAAACTACACGGTAAATGAGTGGAGTAAAGAGTACTTTCTTTAATGCTTACCCCGTATAGGGCAGCCTGTATGATGGCATTTTGTTCCCCGTGTAATCCACGGCATAATTCATGTCGTTGACCGGAGGGCACATTTTGTTGCTCTCTCAGACACCCTGCTTCCCGGCAATGTTTTAAACCGGAGGGAGCGCCATTGTAACCGGTAGATAATATCCTTTTATCTTTGACTATAATAGCACCAACCTGACGCCTAAGACAGGTGGAACGTTGAGAAACCAAGTGTGCAATTTGTATAAAATATTTGTCCCAATTAGGTCTTGTCATAGGCACAAAATCGTCCTTACTTACGTTTCTCTTTTAAAGTGGTTTATCCAATCGCGATTGATAGACAGGGAAACGAATACAGAGTTCCTTGACTGATTTTTTAATTTTTTTATATGTTATTTTATCACCAATATTGTTCAATACATCTTTTATTAAGCTTGAGATATAAGTCATTTCAGGTTCCTTCATACCCCGACTGGATATTGCCGGACTCCCGATTCGAATACCACTGGTGATCCTTGAGCCTTTTGTATCAAAGGGAATTGCATTTTTATTTACGGTAATACCTGAAGCATCCAGGGCTTCTTCCGCCTCCTTGCCGCTGATTCCTTTAGAAGTCAGGTCCAATAAGACGAGGTGATTATCGGTCCCGCCGGAGACCACGCGGAAGCCACCTTTTTGCATCTCTTCAGCAATTACCTTTGCATTACTAATAACTTGTTGCTGATAAGCCTTGAATTCCTTCGAAAAGGCCTCTTTAAAGCATACTCCTTTAGCGGCAATAGTATGCATCATTGGCCCGCCTTGAGTTCCGGGGAAAATTGCTTTATCAATTTTAGGGGCAAATTCTTTTTTACACATAATTACACCACCACGCGGACCTTTTAGAGTTTTATGGGTAGTGGTAGTTACAAAATCACAATAAGGGACCGGAGAAGAATGCAGGTCCGCTGCTATCAATCCGGCTATATGAGCGATATCCGCCATCAGAAAAGCGCCACACTCATCAGCAATTTGCCGGAAGGTTTTCCAGTCGAATTCTCGAGGATAGGCGCTTGCCCCAACAATGATAAGTTTTGGCTGGTGGGCTTTGGCTAGATTACGAACCTGTTCCATGTCAATGGTTTCCGTCTTACGATCGACCCCGTAAGGAACCACTTGGAAATATTTACCGGAAAGATTGGCCGGGCTTCCATGTGTAAGATGTCCGCCGTGAGAAAGCTGCATGCCCAAGATGGTATCTCCGGGTTTGAGAACGGAGAAAAAAACGGCCACATTAGCTTGAGTGCCCGAATGAGGTTGTACATTTACGTGCTCTGAGCCGAATAATTTTTTTGCCCTTTCTATGGCCAGGGTCTCAATCACGTCCATGTATTCACAACCACCATAATATCTTTTGGCAGGATACCCTTCAGCATATTTATTGGTCAGAATTGATCCTTGTGCCTCCAGCACAGCTTCACTGCAAAAATTTTCCGAAGCTATCATCTCTAAGGTATAAAATACACGTTGAGTTTCCTGCTGAATGGCCTTGGCCATTTCAGGATCGACCTCGGCTAAACTTTTGGAATGTATATTTCCATTTGTTTCTTTTTTTATCACCTGATCAGTCTTTCTGTTATTTTGGCTATCTTTGCCGGCTTCCTCAATTTTAGCCAATCGACGAGCGTGTCTTTCTCCGGAGAATGGAGTCATCAGCCATGTTTTCATAATATCCAAGGCCATATCTTTGCCAAGGGTCCTTCCCCCCAAAACCAGGACATTGGAATTGTTATGTTCTCGACTTAACCGGGCAGACATCGGTTCATTGCACAGAGCAGCCCTTATACCCTTATAGCGGTTGGCCGCCATAGACATACCAATTCCCGTTCCACAAATCAAAATGCCTTTATCTGATTTTTTGGCTAAGATATTTTGAACAAGCAGATTGGCTACATCAGGATAATCCACAGATTCAGTATCGTAACACCCAATGTCTTCGATGTGATATTTATTATTTTCAAGATAAATTTTTAAAAATTCTTTCAGTTCCCAGCCGCCGTGGTCACTGCCGATCACAATAGACAATTATTATTTCCTTCTAAAGAGACCATCATTTTTTATAGTATTGCGTTATGTCCAGTATTTTTATTTGTGGGTAGAGCGGACTCATTTTGAAAATTATTGGATAAATAATAAGGAGCTTAGTTGCTGTAATAATACAACTAAGCTCCTTATTATATACTAATTACCTTATAACATCACTTTAAATAACTTCTACTTTATCAGCTTGGTATAAAAAGTTTGATATAATAAAAATATGAGAATAGTAAGCTTATATTTTTATTACAAGATTATGGCTCTGCTTGTGCTGGATGACACCAAATACAAAAGGCTTGAGTGTTTCCTGCAGAAACTTGAGGTCCTCTCAAATACATGTAATTCGTATTTGAGGGATGGGGGTCATGACAACCCATACAGGTCAATTGATTTTCTTGATCCTTAAAGCCCTTAGCGCTTTCCGGTAAATTTACCTTCTTAGGGCTTATACCGCATGGGTGTGTACTTTCCATACCTACCGGACGATATCCCAGCCCGTTCGGTTCCTCTGCGTGGCAAGCCATACAAATTGCCTCCATTCTTTCCAGCGGCATCCCTGTAGCAGGGTTAATTGTAGTTGTATCGGGTTTTTCAGTTAAAAGGCCGGGGCCAACTGCTGTATGAGCACCATGACAAAGCGCACACTCTTCATGACCTTCCCCAGCCAAAGCAATTGCCGGGATGAGCAGAAACATAAGAAGAAGAAAGGAAAGATTTTTTTTCATTTTTTGAAGCACCTCCTTTCCTGATAGTTTAAGAGTTCTACAAAATAACCCTGAATTGCCATTTTAAGGAGCTTTAGCGACGAAGAATTTTATTAAAAACAAACCGCTAAAGATTTCTTACTCCGCTCGAAATGACAAAATACCTTATTTTGCAAAATCTTTGATAGTTTATTTGAGGAGCATTTTTTAAGAGCTTCCAATATACAAAATAGGTCCTTCTTTGTCAAGAAATAAGTCAATTATTTAATATTCTAATTTCGATCCTACACATGGCTAGGCGTAATATCATTATCATCCGCTTAAGCCACCTTTCCCGGACTCAGGAATACATTTCTCAGGTGGATCAAAATCGTCTATTAATTAGACGTTTTTACCAGGAGGAGAAACGTTGCTATTCAATATGAAATCAATAGAAACTATATAACTATATGATAATAAAAGAAATAATAAATTACAAATAATTTGGCATTAGTATTGCTCTATAGCAAAGATAAAGCATTAAAACCCAAATGACATTATATCCATAATAATATTATATCTGATTTTTTATTTTGAGGATTTCTTGATGGTAAATAACTTATTTTCACAAATAAGGGGGCAGAAATGATATGGAAGTAAATGAGTCCACTGTTCATAGAAGCGCTGCATGGGCCGTCACAGGTTCAATAGAGGCCTTGCGCCAAATTTCAGAATTCTGCCGACAGGTTACCTCAATCAATCTTCAGGTTTCCCCTGAAGGCGCATCCTTTTATCCTTTAAATGCACCTATAAATGCACAGAAAGATCAAACTAGTCAACAGGGAATCTTGTCAATTCAGGGGAAGCTTGTGGAAGACTCGATTATTCTCGTAAGGGTGGAATTAGTCAAGGTCAAGGAGGCAGAGAACCTTCGCGTGCCTTCAGCCTCTTTTTTTAAACACTTGTCAAATTTAAAAGGAAAAATACGATTACTGCCACCACAGGCACATATATCCGGACACGTTTCTTTACGTGTTGAGCTTAAAGTGAATGCCGCGCCCATGTCTATGGCAAGGGCCAGCGCTTTTATAAATGAATTAAGACATCTTAATGAATTGGCTAAATTACTTCAAGCCGAGTTGCCGGCAGGCCAAATGGATGTTGACCTTATTAAAGTCTATAAGGAATTTGCCGAGATTCTTACCCCAATAAATCCTTGGCAAGGTGACAGCACCGAACCCATGGATAATTTTTTAGAGTGGGCCAAAGATAGCATTGATTTTTTGCTTGGGTCCTCTTGCCTGGCCATTGCTTCGCCTTTTCCCATCATGCAGGATTTTGCCTTGGCTGTGTTGTCACGGGTTTGCCGGGATGCAGCAGGCAAATCACTAGGACAATTGCTGCATCCTGCCATCAATGCCAGAAGGCTTGTTGAATTGACCAGAAAGGCGCCAGGTGTTGTTGTGGTGCCGGCTGTGAGAATGCGCATGGGAACAAGTCCATATGAACTGGGCAATGAAATAAAGGCTTTATTGGCCACCCTCTCACAGGCCAACACGCCTGCCATTTTTACCGGAAGCCATGGGGAACTTCAGGCTGTCTTTCATGGAGGGCAGGGAGGTGATAATGACCCTCTTTTCCCGATTTTACGTCATATACCAGAAGTTTCTATGGAAATCCTTACCCAATTTACTATTCGATGTAATGGGCAATTACACGGAGGCATCCCATCAGTAGCAGAAGAAGAATTAGCGAAAAAAACACTTGTTGCCCTCAAAAACTTAAACCCTGCCGAACAAAAGCGAATTCTGCCTATGGCTGCTAAAAGAGCTGTCAATATGTGGAACAGCGGCAAGAAAATGTCTTCATCATCTACAGCCTCCTTTGCCTTAAAACTCTCCAATCCTATAGAAAAAAACTCCCGTTGGATTTTAAGCAGTTAATCTAAATTTAAAGATATCTATCAACTTTTCTGGAAAATATACATCTTTGATAATTTTTTGAATTTTTTTTATCATTTTTTTTTGTTTAGAATTTCTATTC
>DAOURK010000098.1 GCA_030625085.1 Pseudomonadota bacterium | reverse complement strand
GAATAGAAATTCTAAACAAAAAAAAATGATAAAAAAAATTCAAAAAATTATCAAAGATGTATATTTTCCAGAAAAGTTGATAGATATCTTTAAATTTAGATTAACTGCTTAAAATCCAACGGGAGTTTTTTTCTATAGGGTCATACAGTAATGATTTGTGGCCTAACCTTACCACTAATTGGTCATACAGTAATGATTTGTGGCCCAACCTCGCTACTAATTGGTTATTTAGTAATGACTTGTGGCCTAACCTTGCTACTAATTGGTTATTCAATGATAACTGGTAGATGAACTCTGGTCTGCTCTATGGGGACATCGCCTCCCCAATATCCTTCTGGCCATCCCCCTGGACCACGCAACTGGATCAAAGCTATTATCTTTGACAGCCGTGGTCAATGCCTATGAATTAATAGACGAGGTAGTGGCCCTATTATCCATGCTTCCGCTGCCTCGATATCTTTCAGCGCATTATAAAATCCTTTTGATACTGTTGGAGATGTTGATACTTTGAATTCAATGGCAATTCGTTTATTTGCTTTTTTAAGGACAAGGTTAATTTCAGAAAACAAAGTATTAGCCGAAGAGCACCCAACTCCCAAATTCATACCTGCATTATTTTGCAGGGACTACCTTTGGCGCTTGAGAGGACAGGCTTTTTTTTCGATATGGCCTGTTCTATAATATCGGCGGCTCGAAGCACTCCGCCTGCTCGGCGAATAGCTCCCTGTAACCTGGAAGCATTTTTTTTGTATGAATCATCTCTCAGCACTCGTTGGATGGCAGATCGAAGTCTACGCGCACTTATGCGGGTGGAGGGGATCACTTCCCCTACTCCGATTCTGGCAAGTCGAGCGGCTGTTCCTGGCTGATCATTGGTTATAGGAATGGCTACTATGGGCACTCCTCTGCTCAATGCTTCTAACACCGTATTCAAACCCGAGTGGGTAATGATAAGGTCGGCTTTTTCAATTATCTGCAGTTGCGGTGCATAGGGAACCACCAAAGGCGAACCGGGCAGATTTTTGCCTGATTCCTTGCTGTGTGGATCTCCAAGAGAGATAACCAATTGCACATCAAGCCCTACACAAGCCTCAGCTATACAATGAAAGATTTTCCATTCACGGTTTTGTAAAGTACCTAAAGAAGCATATATAAGTGGTTGTTTCGTCAATTTTTCAAAAGGGAAAGAAACAGAAGGAAGGGAAGCCTCTTTTAAGCCTGCTAATCTATTGGGATCATGCAGCGGCCCAGTGTAATGAAAGCATTCGGGTAAATTGACTCTGGGGAAATCAAACTCTTTCGGCAGTTGACATATTTGCGCCAGCTTTGAGGAGTTGACATCCTCTCGCCGTGAGCAGGGGGGGAGCTTCCATTGGCGTCGTTGCCGCATTATAAGCTTATGAATGGATTTTTTTATGCAATTGCCGAAAAAATACCCCGCACGGTTACGTAAGGTTGCCCACCATGCCTTATGGTAACTCCAATGTGTGAATATCGGAGGGACCATTGGTTCTTCATGAAGTAAAACAGCATTGCATATAGTAATGAAGGGCAGATTTAAATAATCGGCAATGGTTCCACCGGCCAGGGGAAATCTGGTCTGCCAGGATCGCTTCTACCCTTGCAGCCCTCAGCGCCTCCGGTGCTTCACGAAAAAGCATGGCCGTCCCTTTTTGAATTAGGTTTATGGTAAAGTTCACCCCTGTCACCCCGTTCATTTTCCCCAATTGTTTATAAATTTCCTCCATTTTTCCGTTTGGAAACTCAGCTTCTCCAATTATCCGGTAATCTAATCCTGATTGTATTACTTTTGATTGGGCATCGGGCACGCCAAAAAAAGTTATGCCGTGGCCCCGGCGTTGTAATTCACGACCCAGAGCGCACATGGGGTTGAGGTGCCCGGTAGCTGAAGGGCAAATGACACCAATGTGGGCCATAAAAATATTCCTTAAAAGAAAGTTATATTCGGATCTTTATTGAAAAAATCAGCTTTCCTTACACCTGTTCCCCACTATGATTTAGTCAATAAGAAAAACCATGATAAGGCAATGGGTGATTGTAGGTGAAGAATTGTCGCACAAAATTTCCCCCCCATATTCATAATTGGGGTCTTCATATTCGTATTTTCTTATATTCCAGTTTGTATGGTAATGCTTTCCCTCCTTTATTAAATGGTTAGCTTTTAGAAAGTATATTAAATTATACCTTCCGGGGAAAGCGTGACACTTTAACATATCATCTTTATCACTGATTCACGGCCTTCGCCGCTATTAAAGGTAACTCCTCTATATTCTTGATTTCCATCAATAATATTAGAGGCTTTTATGTGTGAATCATTCGGATCGATGCTTTTTACAGTAATGCCCTTTGTGAATAAAATCATAGACAATTTTTATATAATTTTTAATCGGATAATTCATGGTATTAGGTCCACTTGGATTCGCTGTAGGGGGACCTATCCTTCAGCACCACAGGACATACGAAAAGTCTTAACAAAAACAAAAGGGAGGATGCTGTTTTTAAGGTGTTTTGTAAATGAATCTCCGAAGGTGAGATTAGTACAAAAAACCGCTGGTGCTGTAAATTTCGTATATCCACCTTTCGGCAGTACTTTACCAACTCTTACATCAGTAAAGTTTTCACGAAATTCAAAGCACCAACGGCAAAGTATTAATCGGATACTTTTGGAAATGTTGCTACTTATTTTCTTTTTTAATCAGAAGACTATTAAAAGTAGATTTCGAAAAGGATGGCTAAAGTCGAATTTGCGATCAATGTACATTTTTTGTCCTTTATCCATAGGCACGTTAACCATGTATATTGCAAGTATATCTTCTAATATACATGCTTAAGGTGGGGAAGGCAATTGAAATAAATGAATTTGCCGCAACAGCTAAAAAGGAAAACCGCTGCTATAGAAGCCGCCAAACAGGCCGCCTCCATAGCCGCCGAATGAGTTACCGAATAATCCACCGCCGAATAATCCACCGAATGAACTGCCACCGAATGAACTGCCGCCGAATAATCCACCACCAAATGAATTGCCAAATAAGTTACCACCGTATGAACCCGCAAACAGGCCGCCGCCGAATGAATTGCCGAATAATCCACCGCCAAATGAGCTACCGAATAAGCCGCCACCGAATGAACTGCCGCCATATAATCCACCGCCAAATGAACCACCGAATGAGTTGCCGAATAATCCACCTCCAAATGAGCCGCCATATAAGCCGCCGCCGAAGGAACCACCAAATAAGTTACCACCATATGAACCGCCAAACAGTCCGCCGCCAAATCCACCGCCATATAATCCACCAAACAGGCCGCTGCCATAGAGGCCGCCGCCATACAAACCACTACTCGAACCGGAACCTTGCGATTGAGTCTTTAAAATTACATATTTGGTCTGTGATAAATTACTAACATCTCCTCCCAGACTTGCTTGAGCCTTTATTTCATTTGTTCCGTTTGCCAGGGTTGCAGCAAGTGAAAAATTTCCATTCTGGGCGGCAACAGTTGTACCCACAGAATTATTGTTGAGAAAGATCTCAACTGTGCTGCCGGCTTCGGCTGTTCCGGTTATGGTAATATTTTTTTCATATGTTGGCGTGGTTAAAGGGTCTAAAAGGGGAGGGGAGAGTGATGAAGAAGCGCCTGCGGTTATTTCAACTGATAGAGCAGTTTCCGTAACGTCGCTAGTTTTATTGCTGACTCCAATATTTACCACATCGTTTTGCATAGTAAGGTTTAATATAGGGGCGGCAGCGGTAATGGATGGAGGTGAGAAATAAGTATAGGAAATAGTTGAAAAACTTTTGTTGTCAAGACCATGGCCTTTCTTCATTCGAAAGACATCGATATGGTGAATATCGCGTTGAGCATCGTAAGGAATCCAGCAGCCTAATTCGGGATAGTAGACTTCGATCCATGCATGGGGGCCGTCATTCCAAGAGGTAGAGTACGTATAACTGCCATAGGAATAGTTATAGGACCTATCAAAACTAATACCTGAAACGTACCTGGCAGGGATATTCACGGCCCTCAACATGGCGCAAGCAAGGTGAGAAAACCCCATACACACTCCTTTGCCTTCATTAAAGGTATATGTTGCGTCTGAATTGGTAGAGCTTACACTTGAATCATATTCAACAGCATCCATGATCCATTTAATGATATTCTCAACAGCCTGATATTGATGTGTACACCCTTGAACTTCTGCATCAGCTTGGGTTTGGATGCCAGCATCATCCGCTTGTACAAGGCTTGTACTTTGCTGATAGGTTTGCACATCTGCCGGGATAGATCCTTGATTGACGGGAAAAGGATCGCTGCTGGAAAAAGGGTCTAATTGAGCGCTCGTGGTGGCGGATTGAATTTTTGTAATATCCAAATCAGGAGGGTTTGATAAATTATTCCAGGTATAATCAGTATAGGTATTGCCGAATTGATCTACATCTGTATTTTGCGTCGCGGGATTGTATGAAAAAGCAATAGAGGAACTGGTGTTTTCTTGAATGTTCGTAATATAGTTGTATTCAGAGGGGTGATAGTGGCGATATTTAAAAGTAGAAACTGTTCCTGAAATTTGATAACTAAATGTTTGTTCTGATTCAAGATCTGCCGACATATCTCCATAAATATAAAAGCAATCGGCAGCACAATTAAGCACTAATAATATTTGTAAGAGAAATAACCCGCCTAAAATAACAGAAAATAATTTTGATTTCCACGATAAATATTTATCTACCATCTCTTACCTAACCTCCATAGTTATAGTTAATGAAATCCCTGTTTTTGCTAAATAACAAGGTGATCGGCCGGGAGGCCACATAAAAAAATAGAGTCTCCTTCCCTATAAATTAAGATAAATTATATTCACCGGTTCAGCAGGGCTAAAACCCTGCGCCAACGTTAGATTTTTAAAGCTGATAGGATAAGATGACAACACTTCTACACGATTTTGTACATAGTATATCATTTATTATTTTAATATACAATAATAATTTTTTCTTAAGATTCACCAAATGAGACTTTTTACGAAAGCATCACCATTAAATAGGGGAAAATATTTAAGAAGAAGAGATCAAATTATTTTGTTAAAACTTCATCGATTATGTCAACAGTATAACGAAGTGTTTCGTTAACAGCTTTTTGCATTTCCGAGAGACGAATTTGCTGATCACCTTCGAAATAATCACGGATACAAAACCAGGGGATGTATGGATCGAGGATGGTATATTTAATACTATGGTCGCCGCCTGTCCGATTATCCAGTTGATACCAGTAAGGCGGCCACTCGCTCCCATAGAATTTATTGGCATCCGAAAGGTGTTCATGAATTTCAATGATTAATTTCACCTTCCCTGGAAAGGAAGCCAAAAATTCACGAATTTCTCGATTAGAGGCCGGAGAATCGTCTCCGGTTAAAATATCATTGTTTTGAATTTCTAAAAAGATTATCCGGTTTTGAGGATCGGAAATATGTTTTTGAAATTCGTTTTGAAAGATCCTCCCCCAGGGTTTTTCCAGATAATGATAGCCGAGAACAATAAGTACATGCCCTGACCCTTTAGCTTTAATTTCTCCTTTATGGGGGCGAATAGTATTTTTTTCAATCGGGTAATTACAATAAGTCAATCCTAAAAAATTTTCTCGTTCTTTGAGTATTCTTTTCGTTGCGTATATAGGAAGATTCTTTTCCGGAGATTTACGATTCAGGGTGCTTTGATAAGGAAATTCCGGTTTTGCCGGTTTTTTGGCAAAGGCACAATTACCCGTCTGCCCTGCTAAGATGAAGATGATAGTTATAAAAACTGATATCTTTGACATTTCGGATTAATTTTTATTGAAAATACAATTTTTGTAATTCAATAGTATAGAAAGTCTTATTTTTTTTATGCGTCTTCTCAGCCAATCATTAACTCGTAACTCGTAACTCGTAATTAAATACATCCTGATAATGATCTATGGTTTTATGATCTTTGGATATATTTTGTGGCTGGCTGCCTGTAAATAAGTAGATATTGTACGCAATTTTGATGCCAATACAGAAGCATAAATACGTAAAAAATGAATAAAATATTTTTATGATTGGGGTTTTTATGGTCCAATTTATTGTTTTCATTAAAAATTAATAAGTTAGTTGCAGGATTCTTTTATTTTATTTATTAGGTTTACAGGCAATTTTAAGGGAAGGGATTTAGAGTATGGGCGCAAATAAAAAAAATCTTGGTGAATACTGTCTCATTTCTTTATCTTTTTATTGGAGGAATGCTCAAAACCTGGGCATGTTTTTATAGTATGGAATAAAATAGACATTCCTCAATAGTATATAGAATGATCTCGTAAAAAGTCCCAAATTAACCACTTTAATTATTATAACTATTTGATTTTATTGGACACTGTTTTTATGAATCTGACTTTTTACGAGTGCATCATATAGGCACTTAGTTCAGAATTTCGTGTTTTTTATGATAGAAAATTTTAAAACCTTTTTGGTTCCCCTTGTCCGGGTTAGGTTTTTCAAAAAAATAATTTTATAATCGATATTCATGGAATAATAGCGCAGGGATAAAAGCCCTCAATATCATTAAGAAGTAGCGCAGGGCTTTTTAGCCCTGCCAAGATGCATGGCTAAAAAGCCCTGTGCTTTAACCCAATAAATTGGGAAGCCTTATATCAGCGCTGCTTTCAATATATTTTAAGCAGTAAAAAATGTAACAGCTAATATTAAGGCGCTAAAAAAATTACGTCAATACGCCGATTGAGTTTTCTCCCTTCCGGTGTTGTATTCGCAGCTACAGGTTCGGTTTCTCCAGCGCCGACAACCTCGAATCGATCGGTCTTCATTTTGAATTTCTTTTCCATATAGTTGGCTACTGACTTGGCCCTTTCCAGAGACAGTCTTTTATTAAATTCACTGCTTCCCAAAGAATCGGTATGGCCGGCAAACCTGATTTTTCGATTCGGAAACATCTGGGCCGCTTTATGGATATTATTTACTAAGGAATAATACTCCGGTTTTAACTCAGATTTTCCAAAATCAAAATTAAGGCCGAGAAGCGAAATAGTAATATTTGTTTCCGGGTCTATGGTCACTTTAGCTTTCTCGCTGGGGAACAACTTCTGTACCCGTTTTAACTTTTCGTCCATCATCTTTCGTTGTTTAAGCGTGCTTTCAGTCATTTGCAATTCCGATGACATTTTCTCTTTGCTCACTTCCGCTCGATACACTTGTTGACGTGTTTGGGCCAGAGAAGTTTCTGTCTGCATCAGTTGCCTGTTCAAGGCTTGCTCTCTTGTCCGCAATTCCCTGATAGCTACATCAATCTCATATACCGGCTCTTCAAATCCCTCGTCAAAAGCCGGATCAAGATTAAGAGGCATAGCAATATTACTCAGGTCGTCTTCTCTCTGTAAATATAATTTTTCCCAATTGTCCTTGTCTGATTTGCCCTCTTTAATTTTTTCAGTTAAAAATATGGCCTTGCGAGTATAATATTCACCCGTATCCACTTCCTGTTGAGCTTGCTGTTGATTATACCGGTTCTCTTCCAGCGTTTCCATAGCTAGATTCAGATATCCATCAGCAGTTTCATATGTTTGGGGGGTCCACTTCATTGCTCCCTGTTTTTTTGCCTCCTTGAGCTGTTCTTGTAAATCCCCTGTTATATTTTGCTGGATAGCTTCAAACTCGGCCTTCTGAAACTCCGTCTGGGCTTTTTGCGCTTTCTTCTGGGCTTTCTCTACGTTTTTTTCGTTTACTTCAGAAATTGTTCCTAAATAGAGACCTACCATATCGCTGCGCTCAACTTCACTGCACGTATCAAAAAAGAAATTTTCCGCTCGGGTATAGGATTTTAGGTCCATTTCATCTGCTCCAACTGCTATAGCCTTATCCCTACTTTCGATTAATTTCGGAAAATTATTCTGCACTGTCTTTGAAGTATTAATAGCATTTGAAGCAAAGGTTTGTGCCTTTTCCAAATTTTTTTCAATTTTGGCTATATCCTTTTCTTTTTCAAACGCCGTTTCAGCCTTCTCATAATACTTGACCGCTTTTGCATATTCTTCCGGAGCAAACTCATCAGCTCGCTCTGAAACAGCCCTATCCATTAATCCCTTAGCAGAAAAGAACGTATCGCTCTTTGGTTCTGTAAACTCAGTCCTGGACGGCATTGATGCACAGGAAAAGGTCAGGAAAAGAATAAGGACAAGGCTAAAATATTTTATTATTCGAGAATAATGATGTTTCATTTTAAATTCCCCTTTCTTGAAAATTATATCTATATGATGTATTCGTAAAGAGTCGCTTTTAGAAAATTTGGGTTGTATAAATTCAACAAGTTATGTTGTATATATATTCCCATTTCGGACTTTTTACGAAACCATCCTATATAAAATTGTTAAGTAACTAATAAATCATATCTAAATTTTTTATAGACCCATTAACTTATGTCTGTATATCGGTTTTTTGCTACAAAATGTGTTATATGAAACTCAAATATTTACAATATTTTTGATAAAATTGAAAAATTGGTTCTGGGGTCAAAGATGTGTGGGTTAGTGTCCCTTATTTGTATAATAGGAAGAACAGAAATTTTTTGGTAAAGTTTGTTGGGGGAGGGGCATTGACCTGACTTTTTATAGATTTTTAGATATTAAATTTCAGATTAAATCACTTAGTTTTCTATTCCCCGCCGCTTGAGGTGATAGAAAATGAGAACTTCTTTTATTGGATACCCCTTGCTTACGGCGAAGTAGTTTATTTTTATGCTGCAGCGCAAGGCTTTAGCCCTGCCAAAATGTAAGGCTAAAGCCCTTGCGCTACTTCTTTCTTAATATCGATTATGAGGCTATTTTTTTTGAAAATTTAAATACCTTTAAAAAATTGGAGCAAAGAATGGAAAAAATGCTCCTGACAATACTGCCGGTATTACCGTGGTTGTCGGCGCAACAATGACCGGTGCAGTAACAGTAATGACCGGGGGCGTAATTGTTGGAGGAACTATAGGCGCCGGCGCTGGTGGCGTATAGCCGTTGGGATAAATAAAGAGTGTAAGTGGAGCCACAAGAGAAGTTAACTTGATGGTGTTGAATCCCGGTGCCTTAATATTAACGCCAAAATTTGTTAATGTTGGGGGGATAAAGACAGTCGTTACTCCAGCTATACTCGCTATTGGAGAAGGTTGCAAGGGGGGAAGGATTCCCCACAATGAAGTTGGAAGCAAATTAGTGTTCAGACCGCCTGTATATCCAAAAGGATTGGCGAAAGGTGTGAAAAAGCTATAAGTCGGTATCTGGGGAAATGGTGAATATGGCGGCAGCGCTAAAGATCCGAAAGAAGAGAATGGCGGAAACAATTGAGCCTGTGCTGGAAAAGAATATAATACAAAAATGCCAAAAATGAATATTATGAGCAAGCTCAGGGAAACCTGTCGAAATCTATTTTTCTGTGGACGCCTGGATATCATAATTTATCTCCTGTAAGTGTCTGAATTTAACCTCAATATACATTATTCACTGTAAAACCTTATCTTGCCTAACCTTATCATGAATTATTCACTGGTGAACAATCTCTTTCTTAACCGCCAGGTGATCGAGTTGCTAAAAATTATTATTATCTTCGGATGTCCCTCCTCTATTATTTTTTCTTGAAAATGGGTCTATAATCTATTGACATTATGTTAATTTTTATTATCCTTGATGCATTCGTAAAAAGTCCTTTTTGGTAAATTTGTCATTTCGACCTCTGGGAGAAATCTTATGTTTTTCAGCATATTATGCGATAAAGATTTCTCACATCCGTTCGAAATGACAACTTAATAAGACTTTTTACGAAGCCATCATCCTTAGACTAAAATCAATGCCTTTAAAAAAATATCGATTTTAACTATAGATTTTCAGATAAATAATTTCTCAACAGATATCCATACAATATATTATAAAAAATTAGTGCATGAAATTTAATACCTGAAATACTATAATTGCTGGGGTAATTGCTTATGGTACAAATTGCTGGGGTATTATTTACTTTGGTACTAATCACTGGGGAATTTTACAAATATAGCTGCACCTTTCATGCCAAACAATGCTAATTGCCGATAGAACAGATAATCATAGCAATTTTAATTTTTTTGTTTTTTATGAAACCTATGGCTCTAGTGTCGTGCCAACTGTGAAACGCATAGCGACCATATGCCTTGTCTTACAAGGCGATGGCGGATTTAAAATAAGCAATACGATAATTTACGCATGACATGACACTAGCCTTGTCAGAAGAAATTGGTTTATAATCTTTATACTCTTTATACTCTTTTATCATAGGTTTTATTACTGGTCTTGGGGTCTGGTCTTGGTGGTCCTAGGGGGTCAAAGGTGGTCCTAGGGGGTCAAATCTTTATTCTTGACATGTTCATGTCAAGAATAAAGATTTGACCCCAGGACTCGTTAATGACATTTACATTAGGATTTTAAATTTTTATGTTTCAAACTTATCAAGGTAATTCGACCGAACAAATTGCTCAAAATACTGCCAAAGTTCGCAAGGTTACGCTGATTAGCATATTAATCAATATTATATTGTCCGGGGTAAAGTTCATTGCAGGAATTTTAGGGTCGAGCCAGGCTATTTTAGCCGATGCAGTGCACAGTTTATCAGATATGACTACTGATATGGCCATCCTTTTTGGGATACACTATTGGACGGCGCCTGCTGATGAAAATCATCCCTATGGGCATTGGCGTATTGAAACAATGGTGACTGCCTTTATCGGTATTCTTTTGGCCGGCGTAGCTATAGGAATTGGTTACAGGGCGCTTATAAACATTCGGCAAGAGCACTTAAAGCAGCCTGGATGGATTGCCTTTATAGGCGCTTTAATTTCTATTGTAGTCAAGGAATTTCTTTATCAATGGACGATTGCAGTTGGGAGAAAGGTTAAGTCTTCGGCTGTCATAGCGAATGCATGGCATCATCGCTCCGACGCCCTCAGTTCAATCCCGGCCCTTTTGTCAGTAATGATTGCTATCATCAGCCCTAAATGGTCTTTTATAGATCAGTTTGGGGCTATAGTCGTATCCTTATTTATCCTCCATGCTTCATGGAAAATTATTAAACCGGCGATGGCAGAATTATCCGATACAGGAGTGTCGGCAGACACGCGGGCAAAGATACAAACCCTTGCTCAAACTACGGAAGGCGTTATTTCCGTTCATGCTGTTCGAACACGAAGAATAGGCGGTGGCATTCATATAGACCTTCACATTATGGTCGATGGAGCTATGAGTGTTCATCAGGGGCATAGCATCTCAAAGGCGGTAAAACAGCGGCTCTTTGAAAAGGGACCTGAGATAGTAGATGTAGTTGTACATTTAGAACCATATCAGAAAAAATAGAAAAATGGTTCTTATTGAGCGGCTGAAAATAGGCCGTAATCAGCTTTCAGTAAAAGAGGATCATAAATCAAGTAATCCCCTTCGATTACGCCTGGTAAGATCCCGGCAGGCGGAGTAAAAGTGCATACCAATTCCAGAGTATAGTATTCCAGGTTAAATATATTAAAAAAGCTTCCAGTGAGAGTAAAGACAGGGGCTGCATTGATTCCTGAAACCTGGATCGGTACGGGAATGAGTTTATTCAGCAGTAGTCCGGCCGTGCCGCTAATAGTAAGAGTTAAGGGGTCATAGACGATATTCATGGTCATAACGCCGACATCAGTTTTGGCTAAACTCGCCCAGGTGCCCCTATATAATCCTATCGGGAAGGGGATGGCAGGAAGAGTGGCAACAGTGCCACCTCCTGAGGGTGCGGTGACAACAGCAGCACCAGTTCCGGGAATTAAAATAGCTGAAGTTCTGAATAAATCTCCGATATCGAAGCTTCCCAAACCATAAAGGCCGCCAAGCAAAGATGATCCATAAAGACCACCAAGTCCCCCAAGGCCGCCAAGTCCATAGGATCCATAAAGTCCCCCATAAAGACCGCCAAGTCCATAGGACCCATAGAGTCCACCATAAAGACCGCCAAGGCCGGATAGCCCGGTTCCATATAATCCTCCATATAAACCAAGGCCGCCATATGAGCTAAGGCCGCCATATAAACCAAGCCCGCCGTATAAACCAAGACCTCCATATGAGCTAAGACCTCCATATAAACCAAGACCTCCATATGAGCTGAGCCCGCCGTATAAACCAAGACCTCCATAAGAACTGAGGCCGCCATATAGCCCAAGACCGCCGTAAGCTCCACCATAATAAGCATGGGCGGATCCACTAAACGAAAATATGAATATTGCAGTGAATAATAAGGCAACTAATATATATTTTCTTTTTAATAAACGCCTCATCAGATTATTCCTCCTTTATAAAAAGTTATTAAAGATGCCCTCGTAAAAAGTCTCATTAAGTGTCATTTCGAACGAATGTGAGAAATCTTTATCGCACAACATGTTGAAAAACATAAGATTTCTCCCTGAGGTCGAAATGACAAATTTACGAAATCTGACTTTTTACGACATCATCATTAAAAGTTCTGCAAAATAACCCTCATTTGTCATTTCGAGGAGCTTTGGCGACGAGAAATCTTATTAAAAACAAATCGTTAAAGATTTCTTGCTGGAAATGACAAAATAACTTATTTTACAGAAACCTTAAAAATTATCCAAAACCTTTTTCCATAAAAAAATTTGTTTTAAAAATAAGCATATAACTCTATGAAAGATAAGATATTCACCCTTCGTAGTACCTCAGAGAGCTATGCGCATTTGATTTGAAAATAATCATATAACTCTATGAAAGATAAGATATTCACCCTTCGTAGTGCCTCAGAGAGCTATGCGCATTTGATTCGAAAATAACCATATAACAATTTGAAAAATAATATTTTAATAATTTATGATAGTTCGAAGAGCCATGACTGTTTGATTTGAAAAGAGAAAAGTGATTCGCTTGAGGAATGTAGATTTAGTCGCGTAAAGAAAATGTTTTGGGTTATCAGCTTTGAAGAGTACTCGCAAAAAAAATTTGGTTATTACAATATTTTTTCCTTTGTTATGATTACCTCCTTTCCGATTTATAATCACAGAGTCCTGCAAAATCTTCATTTATCGCTTTTATTACTTTTACTTCTATTGCATAAATTATACCTTGAAAAAAAATATTAATAGATTTGGAATGAGAAAGTCTTTTTTTTTAATGTATATTTTTCAAAGAGATAAAATATAGTTGGCCTAAAAGAAATTAAAGAAGAATAGCTATATATGAAATTATTTTCATATTAATGGTGAGAATTTCATAGTCGCTATCTTATTAAAGCCACATAATTTTAATAAGGCCACAAATATTTTCCTTTTCGTAGAATTGAGGTGGTTTGCCTTTAACCATCCTCATTGACTATCAAATGTTTTTTTATCCTACCTAAAAAAAGGATGATTTTTATTATTGTCATTATTATCTATTTGTTATAAAATTACTTAAAATAAACACATAATGTGCTAAATATAGCCTAATAAATACATCATAAAAAGCGTAGTATTGAATTAACCAATAATCCGAAAAGATTCTAGAGAAATAATTATGCGGGGGGGTCAAATATGACCAAAGCCAAGATTTTAATAGTTGAAGACGAATTTATTACATCCGAGATGTTAAAGGAGAAATTGACAGAGTTTGGATACACTGTTTGCGCAGTGGTGTCATCCGGAAAAGAAGCTATAAAAAAGGCCAAACAGGAAAAGCCGGATTTAGTGCTCATGGATATCAAATTAAAAGGGGACATAGATGGAGTTGAGACGGCACATCAAATCTATTCTCATTTCAGTATCCCGGTTATGTTTGTCACTGCCTATTCGGATAAAGAACTTATTGATCGGGCCATTACAACCGAGCCCTTTGGATACTTAATCAAGCCATTCAAAGATCAAGAACTGGACGCCAGGATCAAGATGGCGCTTTATAAAGCGAAAATGGAAGCCCAGCTCAAGGAGAGCGAGGCGCGCTATCGCAGTATATTCAATTCCAGTAACGATGCCTTTCTTGTTTTTGATCTGGAAGGTAATATTGTAGACGGCAATTCTACTGCCTGCCGAATGTATGGTTATTCCTATAAGGAGTTGATCAAGCAGTCCGGCAAGCAGATAATTCATCCCAATGACTATTATCTTTTTGAGCAATTTAAACAAAACACCCTTATATTTCCCGTTGAATTAGTAAATATTCGTAAGGATAACGCTCTATTTCATGTTGAAATTCAGGGAGCAATATTTGACTTTAAGGGCAAGCCTCATTTGTTGGCTATTGTGAGAGATATCACCAAGCGAAAGCATGCGGAGGAAGAATTAAAAAAATACCGCTCTCACCTGGAAGAATTAGTGAAAGAGCGCACCAGAGAATTAACTGCCGCCAATCAACTGCTTCAAAGGGAAATAACCGAGCGGGAAAGAGTGGCTGAAACCTTGCAGGCAGAGCGACAAAGACTTTTCTCTCTTCTGAACGGCATCCCCGGCTTTGTCTATCTCCAGGCCCAGGATTATACTATTCGTTTTGCCAATCGCTATTTTCAGGAGCATTTCGGCCAACCCGAGGGAAGGCGCTGTTATGAAATCCTCTGTCAAGAAAATAAAGTGTGTGAAGGATGTCCGGCACTTCGTGTTCACGATAAAAAAACCCCTCAGGAATGGGAGTGGATTGGTCCTGACGCTCGCACATACGAGATCTATGATTACCCCTTCACTGATATTGATGAAACTCCCCTGGCCTTGATTTTAGGTATTGACATTACCAAGCGCAAGAGAATGGAAGAAGAAATACAAAGGGCCCAACAGATTGAATCTGTGGGTATTTTGGCCGGTGGTATAGCACATGACTTTAACAATATACTCATTTCTATTACGGGCAGTCTCTCCCTTCTGAGATTAAAGGTCAAGTCTGACAATGAATTTTTAGGATTGTTGTCCAGGGCGGAAAAAGCAGCCTCACGAGCCCGGGATTTGACCCAACAATTACTTGCTTTTTCTAAGGGCGGGGCGCCTGTCAAAAAAGTTACTTCTATTATAGGCTTAATAGAGGATACTGCAAATTTTTCTTTACGGGGCTCTAAGGTAAGATGTGAATTTTGTCTGCCGGATAATCTTTGGCCAGTTGAAATTGATGACGCTCAGATAAGCCAGGTTATCAATAATTTGATTATCAATGCTCAACAGGC
Source organism: Pseudomonadota bacterium (assembly GCA_030625085.1). GTDB lineage: Bacteria > SZUA-182 > SZUA-182 > DTGQ01 > DTGQ01 > DAOURK01. Next base: position 2,954 of record DAOURK010000098.1, on the reverse strand, counting down.
CATGCCTCAAGGCGGTGTAATTAAAATATGTGTTGAGAATATGACTGTTGAAGTAAATAAAGCACATGATGCATTGCCCCTGAAAGAAGGGAAATATATAAAGGTAATGGTGAAAGACCAGGGGGTCGGCATACCAAAAGAAGATATTCATAAAGTATTCGATCCTTATTATACAACAAAAGATGAGGGTAATGGTCTTGGGTTGGCCATTAGTTATTCTATAATCAAAAAGCACAATGGATATATGCTGGTAGAATCAGAGGTACAAGTCGGCACAACTATTTTTATATATCTTCCAATTGCAGACAGAGAAATTTTTATCGTCAAGGACGTGGCCGAAGAAAGATTGTTATTTGGAAAGGGAAAGATTCTATTAATGGATGATCAGCCGAGTGTCAGAGAAATGATTAGAGACATGCTGATTTATATTGGATACGATGTTGAGGTGTCCAGGGAAGGTGATGAAGCCATTGAACGATATAAAAAGGCCTGGAAGACTGGGAAGGCATTCGATGCTGTTATCTTGGATTTGACTGTGCCTGACGGTATGGGAGGTGATCAGGTCATTGGGAAGTTGCGAGAAATTGATCCTGAGGTCAAAGCCATAGCTTCAAGCGGCTATGCCGATGATCCCATAATGACTGAATATAAGAAATACGGCTTTAGCGGTGTTGTTGCCAAACCATACGAGATCAAAGAACTCAGCGAGGTATTGCACAGCATTATTGGTGTAAGGAAGTAAAGGGGGCTAAGGGGGTCAAATCTTTATTCTTGACCCCCTAACACACTTTATTCATAATGCGTCCACATACGCAGAACATGAACTATTTTTTGGTTTTCGTCTACTGAATATATCAGACGGTGCTTTATGTTAATTCTACGGGAATAGAAGCCCTTAAGATTGCCGACAAGTTTTTCGTATGCCGGTGGTGTATGAAAAGGACGGCTTTTCAATAGATTGAGGAGAACTTCAGCTTGCGGCTTAAGACCGGCATCCTGCAATTTCTTGGCGTCTTTTACAGCCTTGTGAGATAAAATGACTTTCCAGGTCACCAGTCTAGGTCCTCAAGGGCTGTTCCCTTTTCAAGCGGTTCCCGGTCGGCTTCGTGAATGCTGTCAACAAGCCCCGGAAACTGGTTTAGATATAGGGTTTCCTCGATGGCTTGCCAATCCTTTTCACCAATGACCACAAAATTTTCGCCGTTTTTGCGTTTTATTTTTAAAACCTGATGGTTGGTAATTGCTTGATCTACCCGGAATTTTAGTTTTTTTCTAAATTCATCGGCTGATATTTCAAACATAATCTAATTCTCCTGAAATTATGAATAATCCTTTATTTTAGGTATAATAATAATTATTTCTTTTTTAATGGTACTGAATTGCTGTACTGTTGTCAAGGGGAAAGTATCACATTGGGGTCAGGCCTTGACTTAGGACAATTGACTAATTTATAAGCCCCCATTTTCTTTCAAAAAAGGGGGGGTCAAATCTTTATTCTTGACAAGCTTGTCAAGAATAAAGATTTGACCCCCCCTAGCTTTACACTATACAAGGGCTTTAGCCCTGCCAATGGGAATTGTGTGTGGGGCAGAAGGGTAGGGGGCAGGACTTCTTAAAATATGGGGGTTGTCCCCTAAGTTCTTAAAAAAAAGTAGGTATCCTAAGGGAATATTACCGACAAAAAGAGGAAAGAATAAGGGATAAGTATAAGGTCAATTATTATAAAAATAATGATGATTCATTCGTAAAAAGTCGTTTTTAGAAAGTTTGAGTTGCATAAATTCAAGAAGTTATGTTGTACATATATTCCCATTTCGGACTTTTTACAGGACCATCAATGATATAGATGAGGGACATGGATGAATGATAGGGATGAGGGACATGGATGAGGAACAGGGATGAATGATAGGGATGAATGATATAGATGAGGAACATGGATGAGTGATAGGGATGAATGATACTGATGAGGGAGATGGATGAATGATAGGGATGAATGATATAGATGAGGAACATGGATGAATGATATGGATGAATGATATGGATGAGGGATATGGATGAGGGATACTGATGGATGATATAGATAAATGACATTGATGAATAATAGAGATAAATGACATGAATGATATAGATAAAAAGAAGCGGATCTTAGTAGTTGATGATGAAACTATTCTGGTTGAAGAGATAAAGATCAGATTAGAACATAACAACTATGAGGTTATCCAAAACTCAGTAAATCCCTCCTTTTTACACATTTCAAATCGCAAATAAATTAATCGTTTTTAGCACTTTAAAGAAGTACTTTCCAAGCATTTATTGATTTTCCACCTCCTGGGAAAAAAAGCTATCATATGTTTCCATGATTAATTATTTTAGTGCGTTTTGCCATAATATAAGTTGGTAAATGTGCTTAATCGAAGGCAGCTCCCTGGATAGGACACGAACTGCCGCAAGTGGCACTTTTAATATTCCCTGCTATTTGCTCTTGGCTTGTAGACCACATTCTCAAGCCATGCCTGTGCATCTCAAAGATTTCAAACAATTACTTATGTTCAGAGCTGTTCCTCAAATATATCGCTATCTCGGCAAGTACGCAGGATGTTATATTTGAGCTTTGCTTTATTAAATAATTCACTTTAAAACTTTGGGAAGGTAATTATGGCAGTTCATTTACAAAAAATTATTGGGGTTGATAAGAAGAATCCACATTTTAGCATTTATCAAGACACAGCAGGGCCTGGTAATCTTCAGGTATTTTTTGGTGCAGCACTCATGGAAGTAGTGCCGGCAGATAAATCAAAGCCTGAATTTAAGTTGCTCATAGCCAGGCTATATAACTCAGGAATGCCTGTTAAACCGATAACAGAAACATTTGGGATTGCCCGCACCACTATGTCCCGGTGGGGGGATGCACTAAGAAGTGGTGATATGGAGCTTTTAATGAGGGCACTAGCCGG
>DAOURK010000126.1 GCA_030625085.1 Pseudomonadota bacterium | reverse complement strand
GAGCAATTTGCTGGAGAGGTTATCGAAAAAATGAAAAACCAAAAAAATTAAAAATGATTTAATAGCTTTAAATTCAAAAAATTATGGCTACAATAAATAACGAAAACAAGAAAACTTTTTGTGCGGAAAATAGGTTATATATTATTATGTCAGCAATTTACCAAGGTTTTCAAAAGATGTGGATTCATTTTTAAATCTCCTCAATTCAACCAGTAGATTAAATAGAGAGGATCTTATAACTATTAAAGAGATAATCCTCGCTACTTATGGAAAGGAACCTGTAGATATAAGTGCAAAAAAATTTGTGGAAGATCAAATTTGGTATCAACCTTTGAAAAATTTTTCTCTGGAAACTCTTTCACTCGAACAGCAGGAAATAATAAAAGAATTTGAGCGAAAAATAAAAAAATAAAACTGCTATTCTGCTTTTTGGTTTCGCACTACAGTCCAGAAACATTCGTAGAAATAAGGAGATGCACTAACCAGGCAAATGCACTCGGACAGCAAAAAGCGCCGCTTCGCTCTGCTTTTTGCTGCCGGTGATTTTTCGACAATATGTGAATAAAAAATGGAAGATAAGATAGAACAATATATAACTGACGATACTATATTTGAAATAGCCAGAAACGCCCAAATCCCTTTTAATATTTGGTGTAGGATTGATGAAGAAATAAACAGAAAGACTTTGGAGATTCTTGATAAAATGTCCATTATTCACAATGTAAATTATTTGCAACTTACGAAACTGAAACAGGAAAAGTGACAAAAAAATATGTGACACTTGCAAAATGCCAATATCATCCAGAAATCGGGATAACAAACGAGATAGTTGAAATAAGTGATTATTCTAATATAATGTGGCTTATGGGGTGAAGGTGTAAATCGGAATCAATCACTGATACAACAAAAAGGTGTATTTTTTTAAAGTCAACTATTTCAGGGGCGATAAGGGAGGCACGATGTGAAGCCAAAAGATTATGAAACAGCAAAAAAACTGAAAGAAAGATTATCAGAAATTGTCCCTTTGCTTGATTTTCGGATATTCGGCTCCAGGGTGCGTGGTGATGAGGATGAATACTCGGATATGGATGTTTTTATAGAGGTCGAATCCCTTGATAAAAAACTGAAGAAAAATATTCGTGATATTATATGGGAGGTGGGATTTGAAAAATCTGTTTACATATCCCCTCTGATTTTTACCCGCGCTGAAATAGAAGATTCGCCCTTAAGGGCATCTTCTATTGTTAAAAATATTTATGAAGAAGGGGTTAAAGTATGACAGATACCGAAGCGCTCTTTCATTACCGCTTACAACAGGCAGAGGAAACGCTGATAGAGGCTAAAAAAATGGCGGATAGTAAGTTCAGTCCCAGATCAATTATTAATAGGGCCTATTATTCTCTGTTTTATGCGCTATTAGCCTTATTTATCAACAGTAGTAAATGATCTTATAGAAACTGACATGCGGATAGCTGAATTTATAAAATAACTTTTGTGTCTAAAAGCTCCCTTCCAAAATTTTCAAAATTTAAAAAAACAAACCAGTTGATGGGCACTGACTTGGTAAACTGGTGCGCTTGGCATTTCGTTAACTGATGGAAAAATACGAATGAGCAATGACCACCTTGATCAACAAATAGAATTTATCCTCGAAATGGATAAATTAAAATCTGTTTTCCGCCGCTCTTACGTTTCAGGAACGGATCGAAAAGAAAACGATGCTGAACATAGTTGGCATGTTGCCATAATGGCTCTCGTTCTTTGTGATCGTGCAAATACTAAGATTGATATTCTTCGAGTGCTAAAAATGCTCCTGATTCATGATATTGTTGAAATAGATGCAGGCGATACATTTTTCTATGATGATAAAGGAGCCGCTGATAAATCTGAACGTGAAAGAACTGCGGCAAACAGGCTTTTTGGTTTATTGCCCAAAAATCAAGAAAAAGAATTTAAAAATATTTGGGAAGAATTCGAAGAAGGGCAAACCTCTGAGGCTTTATTTGCAAAATCACTGGACCGGTTAATGCCATTACTCCATAACTTTTATTCTAAAGGTAAGGCATGGAAAGAGCATGGGATTATGCAAGATCAAGTTCTAAACAAAAATAAGCATATAGCTGATGGATCAAAGGAACTCTGGGAATTTGCCAGTTCACTTATCAACAAGGCTGTAGAGAACGGCTATTTGGCCAAATAAAAAAATCACATAATCTTAAGGGAGGTTTAAATGAAAAAAATTTTTATTATTCCCATTTTGATTGTATTGTTGACAGGTATAGGATGCACTTGCAAAAATATTTCCAAAACAAAAGATACGACTATGGATAAACAATTTAAAAAGCATGGTATGGTTAGTTGGTCTGAACTGATGACAACAGATGTTGAAGCGTCTAAAAAATTCTATGCGAAATTATTTGGATGGATTACTGAAGACATATCAACAGGAGAAATGCCTTATACTACAATAAAAGCTGATGGTAAGGAAATAGCAGGGATTATGTCTATGCCTCCTGAAGCAAAAGGTACACCGCCTAGTTGGGGAACTTATGTCACTGTAGACGATGTTGATTCAACAGCGAAACTTGCCGAGGAGCTTGGCGCAAATATTTTGATGCCTCCTCGTGATATTCCGGATGTTGGACGTTTTTGTGTAATTCAAGATCCTCAGGGAGCGGTAATTTCAGCAATTACCTATAAATAATAATCAGATGTGATATATGCCTAATATCAATTGGGCAATTAATTAAAAAAACAATTCCTTATCAGTTCTTTAAGGCGAACTTTAGAATTTATAGTAATTACATTTTTGGACTCTCCTGACCAGGTGAACCTGAAAGCTCAATACAAGGAAAGTAGTCAGTGATTTTAACTGTTGAGAATTTTACGCTCATTCCGGGGGAAACCTTGATGGTTGAGATGATTCAGGAAACGCCATGGCTGCGAAGACGGCGTAAATATCGTACCACGGTAATTATCAATCTTCCAATCATAGACTTTTGAGATCGAATGGCCTGAAATCGGCAGGCCTCATGACAACACATACAGGCAATGCATCGATGTCTATTGATTTTGGCCACTCCTTGACAAATCCTGATAGCCTTTACAGGACAAGCCTTTTCACAGGCTTGGCACCCTTCACAATTTTCGGCAATTACCTCAGGATGGGACTCAAATGACCGGCAGATGGCCCGAAATACAAAATCAGGCACCCACCTTTTGATAATTTGAGAAGAAACAGAGCCTGATTTAAAATCGGGTATACGAACCCCATCAATATTTTCGCCAAGCACTTGAATGCGGTTGATAAAGCCAAGCCCCCTGGATGCTGCTTTCTTTAAATAATAAACCTGCTCCGGATCAATGCCGGCCACAGCCAAAGCTACCCTATCTAAAGCAACCCCATCAGAGCCGGCCAGCACCAGGCCAATCTTTCGAATATCCCCATTGGCAGGGCCGTCCCCCTCCATACCTACTATGGCATCCATAATATGTAATTGCGGTCGGACGGCTGAAAAAAGGTCCACTAATACACTATGAAACTTTGGCCCCTGAAATTCTCTATGATAGCGAACCCGAAGTCCTTCCGGTAAACATCCGTATATATTTTTTATGGCCCCGGTAAAAACAGTTAATGAATGGGTCTTGAATTTGGGAAGATTAACTATGACATCAGCTTCCAAAACGGCCCTGGCCAGATAGGTTGTGGGCAGGACCTCAGCCCCGGGTATAGAAACTAACTGAAATCCCTCTTCACGAAGGTTAACCAGTTTTACTCCAAGCTTTTGGCAAACCTGACGAAGACCGGAAATAGCGAACCCATCCCCTTGGGCCGGATTAATATCATCCCCTACCCTCACCTGGGCCCCGGTCTCAAGCAAAACAGTCAGGACCTGTTCAACAAAAGCAGGGTGGGTCACAATCCCTCGCTCGGCAACAGAAGGAGGAGGAAGGTGATTCACCTTAACCAGGACCCTTTGCCCTCTTCGAACGAATTGCTTAATACCGCCCAAAAGATCAAGAGCTTGTTGCAGGCTTGAAAGAAGGGGGGCCTCTTCATAAGATGGGCATCGAACAAGACTTACCTTAGTTACTAAGTCTGAGGAAGATTTCATAAAGATTTCTTGCTCCAACCTTCAATGATAAAATAAGGGAGGTGTTTTACTGAACGGGAAAACAGGTTTCAAGATTTTGGATCATGGAATACCTTTTTCACCTCATCAGCGCTTAAACGCCCTAAAGCTAACTGCATGGTAAAATAGGCCAATGCCTGGTCATAGTTCAGGTTTGTATAACCTATTTTGGCCTTAACCAAAAGCGTGTTGGCATCAATTACATCAAGATTTGAAGCCAGCCCTTCTTTATATTGAAGCTTGATTCTGCGTAAATTTTCTTCGGCCAGGATAATTTGCTTTTCAGTGGCCTTGAGACTGGCTGAAAATTTTTGGAGATCAAGCAAGGCTTGCATAACCTGTAAATGGATTTCACGCTTCATATCTTCCAAAATCCATTGGCTCTTGCGGTATTCCGCCCTGGCCTCTTTGACTTGGGCAAACCGAAGAGTGCCTTCAAAAATTGGGATCTGAAGCTCGCCAAGGTACTGCATCTCCGGACTATCAGGGAAAAAAGTATCTTCACTGCGAACATAATTCATATTAAAACTAAGCTTGGGATAAAAATCCGATTTGGCCAACCTTATACCTTGTTCAGCCAATTGCTTGGCCACAAGGAGTTGCTGATAATCTGAACGATGATGCAAGGCTGCCTGAAAAAGAGAAGACCCTTCATCGACAAGCTTGGAAAATTGAGGGGGCTTGACAACATCAAAGGGACCCCTTAAATCAATATATCGATTTAAGCGGTGTTTAGCCAATTTAAGCTTATTCTGATCCTCGATTAAATCTTTTTCCGCATCGGCCAATTCCGCTTCCACACGCAATATATCTGTTTCAGGCACTTGCCCCACCTCAAACTTGACCTTAATGACACGTAAATGTTCCTGTAAACGATCTTGAGCATCCAGGGCAATTACCATTACCTCCTTGCCCTGTAAAAGCAGATAAAAAGCATGCAATGTCTGATAGATGACCTGCTGTTTGACAAAAAGCAACCGGCTTTCATTACTTTGGATAGTAAGATCGGCTTGTTTTTTCAAAATCCAGGCCCTGCCTCGGCTGTAAATCGGCTGACTAAGCCCGACGGAAAATTCATACATGTCTTGAGCCAGATCTTCATCCTGGTCTTGATTGTCAAAATAATGAGTATGACCGGCAATCAAAGTGGAACTTAATTTTGGCATGGCGACAGCATAGGCCTTATTAATATTAAGGCGTGCCTTTATTAATTCTTCCTCTTCCTGAAGTATAGCCGGATTTTGACGTAAGGCCAAAGACACGACTTCTTCTATAGTCACCATTCTCAGAGGTGGAGCTTCAACAGCCATGCAGAAAAAAGGAAAAGAGAAAAGCAGAAAAAATAAGATAAAAAAGAAAACAGTTTTTATTTTTACTCGTCCATGTATCATAATTTTTCTTCCGGCAGAGCTAAACCCTTATGCTATAGATTTTCAGTTAAACAATTTCACAACAGATATTCATACACTAGTTTGCGCAGGGCTTCAGTCCTGCATTATGGCAGGACTGAAGCCCTGCGCTACATTATAAAAAAATTAATGCATGAAATTTAATATCTGAAATACTATAGTAACCATTCAACCCCCTCAGTTCCTCCCCTTTGATGGGGGAGGCTGGGTGGTTGGCAAAAACGCTCTATTAATTTAAATAATACAGCACTCCAAGCCTTCCGCCCGTTCCAATCTCTGTATCATCACCAAAATGAAGCCCGAAAGACACTGCGCCGGAAAGGCTAAACCGTTCCGTAAAAAAATATTCTCCACCAAATTTACCATCAACATTAAACATGGTAATCGTACTACCTGCGCCGGGATCATTTATATCTAAGGAAACATCAGCACCAAAAAAAGGGCTGAAACTCTCTCCCGGCCGCAGATATTGATTGAGACCTACACCAAGCAGAAATTGAGTTCGGGAATCAGCGCCATCAGGATCTAAATAATTAACACCCAGATTACCATCCAGACTCATACTCTCTGAAAGCCAATAGCGTGCGCCAATAACAAAGGCATCCCCTGAGATAATATCCTTAATACCAAAGCCAAATTTACCCTTTCTCCCCTGAGCAAAACAGGGCGTCGAAGATATTCCTAAAAAAATCCCACAACAAATTAAAAAAACAACAAGCTTTATGGCTAATGATTTCATTTTTTCCTCCCCAGATTTATTATTTTTTATTAATCCTTCAATAACCTATTTTCTCCTTGTGCATCTTCATTTATCAGATCCTCTCCTTTACCACCCCCCTTCAAATAAACAATCACCTGATAAACTGTTAAGTAACTGCTCTTTAAACAATGTAATAAGATACAATAAAATTTAGAGACATTACAACTAATTTATCATTTTTTTTAAATTCAATTTATGATGCATTCATAAAAAGTCCTTTTTGGTAAATTTATATTTTTGTAAAAAAAATTTTAAAAATTTTGCAACATAGCTCTATTTGCAGACAATTTTAAGAATGATTCTCAAAAAATAAAACAAAAATGAACATACCTGTCCTGTTGAGAAAATTGGGGAACTGTGATAAATTTAAATTTGGTTCAATTTAATGCTTTTCTCGACATTTGTAAAGTCGGCATTTTTCAAAAAAAGCAATTCGCAGGGATTTAGCCCTGCCAAAAACCTTGTAAAAACTATTATCCAGGTTAGATATGAAAAATCCTTCTCAGATTAAAGACGACCATTACCAATTAGTACAAATGGTAAAACAATATGTCCAATACTGCCAAAATATAGGCTTAAACAATATACCAATGCCAAACCCCTCAGACCTTTTCACTTACTTGCATCATCCGTCCTTTTCATCCTTGGAAGACTTGCATAATTACCTCAACCGCTGCCAAAGTTGCCCTTTAGCTAATAATCGAATGAAAGCAGTGCCTGGAGAAGGTAATCTTACCCCTGTCCTGGTATTTATCGGACAATCCCCTGACCGGGAAGAAAGCTTACAAGGAAAACCTTTCCTAGGAGAAGCCGGTCAATTGTTTACCAAAATCATCTCCTCCATTCATTTAACCAGAAAAGATGTTTATCTCACCTACGCTATTAAGTGCTGTCTTTCAAAAAATGAGGACCCAAACCAGCCAATTACACAAACCTGCCGTCCGCTTTTATTTCAAGAATTAAGGTTTCTTAACCCCAAACTTATTTGTACCCTCGGGCCGTTGGCCACCCAAATATTATTGGAAAATAAAACTCCCTTTGAAGAGCTGAGAGGGAAAATCTTTTCAATAGAAATTGGGGATTGTCCCATCAAAGTAATCCCTACTTATTCTCCGGAATATCTTCTTCAAAACTCGCAAGGGAAAAACCTTACTTGGCTGGATATCCAATTGATTCGAAAAGAATATGATCAGGTTATATCATGAAAATTTCTATGCTTTTAAATTAATCGAGGAATAAACGCTATGGAGCCAAAACCGCGCTTTGCTCAGGTAGTTGTTAATATCCCCCTTGATAGGATCTTTACCTATCAAATTCCTCCCCACCTTGTTGAAAAAGCCGCTGTGGGCAAAAGAGTTCTTATCCCTTTTCGAAATCGCCGCCTTATTGGACATGTTGTTGAAATTACAGATAAAACAACTGTTCCCAATCTTAAGCCGATTTATAATGTTCTGGACAATTCTCCAATTATTTCACCCTCATTATTGCGATTAAATAAATGGATTGCCGATTACTATCTGACCTCCTGGGGAAGTGTAATTTCAAGTTCTCTGCCTTCGGGGATCGGCTCTAAAAAAAAATCAATCCCCATAAAAAAAATTAATTTTGTTCAAATATGCGCTGATGATACAAAAATACAGCAGTTCCTTCAAAAGCAGGGCCAAAAAGCGCCTAAACAAGCCGCTATTTTGAATGCTCTTCAAAAACAAAGCGAAATAAGTCTTCCCCAAATTTTAAAAATTACTAAAACCACACATTCCACTCTCCAAGGACTGGTTCAAAAAGGATTGGTTAAACTCGAACAAAAGGAGGTTTACCGTGATCCGGTGCGTTTTGAGGATGAGTCTGTGAGAAAGAAAATCACCCCCAACCCGGATCAACAAAAGGCAGTGCATCAGATCCAAACTGCTTTAAATAAAGAAGAATTTGTCCCCTTTCTGCTCCATGGAATCACCGGAAGTGGAAAAACCTATGTTTACCTCCAGGCTGTGGCCCATACCTTACAAATGAACAAAACAGCCATGATTATGGTCCCGGAAATTTCCCTGACCCATCAGTTGCTTAACCATTTTTATGCCTCTTTTGGCGATCAAATCGCCGTATTTCACAGCGCCCTTGGGCAAGGGGAGAGGGTTGATGAATGGCGCAGAATTTTACGGGGAGAAGCTAAAGTGGCCATAGGAGCGCGCTCGGCCATATTTGCACCCTTAAAAAATTTAGGACTGATTGTTCTGGATGAAGAGCATGAAACCTCATATAAGCAAGACAATTCTCCCCGCTACCATGCGCGAGAGGCGGCTTTAATGAGGGCTAAAATGTCCGGGGCAGTTGTGGTGCTGGGTTCAGCCACCCCATCTATGGAATCTTTCCATGCCGCTGTTAAAGGCGCTTACACTCTCTTAAATTTACCCCGCAGAGCCACACCCCACCATCTATCAAAAATCAAGCTCGTGGATATGAGAAAAGAATATCGAAAACAAAAAAACCAATGCCTTTTTTCCCACACACTGAAAGAGGCCATTCACCAACGCCTGCAACGAAAAGAACAGATTATTCTCTTTCTTAACCGGCGAGGATTTTCCAGTTTCCTGCTTTGCTGTGAGTGCGGTCACGTACCAAAATGCCAAAATTGCAGTGTCTCTTTAACCTATCACGCGAACGAAAACAGGCTCCGCTGTCATTACTGTAATTATGTTTGTGCGGTCCCTCAAACCTGCCCTGATTGCAAAAAGGGTATGCTCCAACGCATCGGCTTTGGCACACAAAAAGTTGAGGAAGAAGCCAGGAGCCTTTTCCCATCAGCCAGAATAGAGCGCATGGATCAGGACACGGTAACCAGGAAAACCTCTCACCAGCAAATTCTCTCTCGTCTGGGCCAGGGTAAAATCGACCTTCTCATCGGCACCCAGATGATTGCCAAAGGATTGGATTTTCCCCGGGTCACTCTGGTCGGCGTTGTGGCTGCAGACACTATCCTTAATCTCCCTGATTTTCGCTCCGCGGAAAGAACCTTCCAATTAATCACTCAAGTTTCAGGCCGTGCAGGCAGAGGAGAAGTCCCCGGCGAGGTAATTGTCCAGACCTTTACTCCTTCACACTATAGCTTACAATGCGCCGGCCGTATGGACTATCAAAGTTTCTATAATAGAGAAATCAATTACCGAAAGCAATTGGGCTATCCCCCCTTTGGTAAGATGATCAATATTATTATCCGGGGAGCTGAAATAAATACGCTCAAACATGCGGCGCAAAGGTTGGTGAATTTTTTAATTTCTCTGAAACCTGATGAAATAACTATCCTGGGGCCGGCCCAGGCGCCAATCTTTAAAATCCGCGGTCAGCACAGATATCAGATACTCTTAAAAGCAAACGACACCCTCTTGCTCAATAAATTTATCCGCAAGGGAATGGCTGAATTTTATAAAGGATATCCGGTTAAAGGAATCCAGATTGACATTAATGTTGATCCCATCAATTTAATGTAATCCTCCACTTCTGGTGAAATCTACGGCGACGATCTGCCATAGAGATAAGTAATTATTTTTCTTTAGTAACATTGATGGTTTCGTAAAAAGTCGATTTTGGCAAATTTGTCATTTCGACCGCAGGGAGAAATCCTATAGTTTTCAGCATATTGTGCAATAAAGATTTCTCACATTCGTTCGAAAAGACACGTTGATAAGACTTTTCACGATTACATCAACATTAACTAATAAAACATAATAGGAAAAAAAATATAATCTAAAATTTAAGAAATCATTGATTTTATTTGATCTCTATATTATCCTTATAAAAAAGGATGAATTATTGATTATTATGACAAAAAAATTTAAAGAATCTTTAAAAAGGCAATTAATTAAAAGTTTTAGTTCTGAAAAAGAAATCGATAAGATTATAGTCTTTGGTTCATTCGTTCAGTCTGATAATCCCCATGATATTGATGTTGCTATCTTTCAGCACAGCGCTGAATCTTATTTAAATCTTGCTATGAAGTATCGAAAACTGACGAGAAAAATTGCGAAAATGATTCCAGTAGATATTATTCCGGTTAAGTCAGACGCTAGGGATAATTCATTTCTCTCTGAGATTGAATCTGGAGAACTTATATATGAAAGATGAAACTAGCCTTTGGTTAGATTATGCTCAAGAGAATTTTGAATCAGCAAAGGTATTACTCAAAAGCAATTTTTACAATCCTTGCCTGCAAAATGTGCAACAAAGTGTCGAAAAAGCATTAAGTAATTGCGCAAAAATAACTTACCGATATTAATTGACAAAATAAACTCGACATGTTATTTAGTGAAGGCATGTCGACAATTGAAATGATTAAAAAAAAATATGAATCTCTATCTGCTCACATGGATGAGAAAGTTAAACGTTTGTGGGTTGCGGCAGAAGCTATCACAATAGGAAGAGGAGGGATTGCCAAAGTAGTAAAGGCAACAGGAATATCGCCAAAGACAATTAAAATAGGGATGGTCGAAATTGAGCAGAAACCAGAGCAGACAGCAGAGAAGAAGCTGGGGAGGATTCGGCGAAAGGGTGGTGGGAGAAAAGCGCTAAAAGAAAGAGACATAACCTTGATTCCTGCATTAGAGGAGTTGCTTGATCCTGTTACAAGAGGAGATCCCGAAACACCGTTGCGATGGTCCAGCAAAAGCACAGCAAAATTAGCTGAAGAGCTGCGAGCGAAAGGTTATGGAATAAGCCCTAGAACGGTGGCTAGCTTACTGCACCAGCTTGATTATAGTTTGCAAGGTAATAAGAAAACAAAAGAAGGGGCGAGTCACCCAGATAGAGATGCGCAGTTTATGTATATCAATGAGCAGGTACAAGCTTTTCAAGATCGTGGGCAGCCGGTTATTTCGATTGACACAAAGAAGAAGGAAGCTATTGGGGAATACAAAAATGGTGGAAGAGAGTGGTGTCCCAAGGGTAACCCGATTGAAGTAAACGGCCATGATTTTCCGGATCCAAATAAAGGTAAAGTAGTGCCGCATGGTTTATATGATATAGCTGCAAATAAAGGGTGGGTGAATGTGGGCATAAGCTATGACACCGCCGAGTTTGCGGTGGAATCGATTAGGCAGTGGTGGAAACAAATGGGGCAATTGATGTATTCTGATGCCACAGAGCTTTTAATCACGGCTGACTGCGGTGGTAGCAATGGTTACCGAATACGATTGTGGAAATATGAATTACAGAGGTTTGTCAACGAGTCAGGTTTGAAAATTTCAGTAAATCATTTTCCCCCAGGAACAAGCAAATGGAATAAAATAGAGCATCGCATGTTTTGTCATATTACAAAAAATTGGAGGGGTAGGCCACTCACCAGTGTAGAGGTAGTGGTAAATCTTATTGCAAACACAAGAACTAAAAAAGGATTAACTATAGTTGCTCAATTGGACAAAAATATCTACCAAAAGGGGCGGAAAGTCAGCGATTATGAAATGTCAACTATTAATATTAAAAGAGCTAAATTTCATGGTGAATGGAATTATTCCATTATACCAATTACAAAATAGGTAAATTATTTTTGCGCGGTTACTAAAGGCCATTTTGGTTGAAAATTCATATCAGCTAAAAAGGACACATAGTATAACTGAACTGAAAAATATATTAAAAAAAAAAGGAATAGTTATCAACCTGAGTGATGAAGAAAGTGATTTTTTAGATTCGATTTATCTCCCTTCAAAGTACCCCGTTAGTAATGTCTTGCCATATTATGAACCTAATAAAGATCTTTGTAATAAAGGAATTTCCATTGCTGAATCTGTATTAGAATCCATTCAACATATTATTAGGTAAAGTCTGTTTAGGGGATGATGGCCACCTCTCTCTGACGGAGAGAAGATGAATACCAATATAAAAGGCGTAATTGGCTTACTCTCCTTCAACCAAAAGATTAGCCCCCTCAGATAAATTTATGCGCAAGGGAATGGCTGAATTTTATAAAGGATGCCCTGTTAAGGGAATCCAGATTGACATCAACGTTGATCCCATCAATTTAATGTAATATGGCTTTTTGGCATCCTTCATTTGCCGGCTTTTGCCTCTTTAATTTATTACGCCCTCATCAATCATCTGAATTGGTCTTTGAGTGGGCAAAACTTTGGCGGTAATCTGTTTTTCTTCACCCGGTTTTAATTCAATGAGAAATTCTTTCTTTTCCAGGTAATGATGAGCAGAGAAATTATTTTCATAAATCTTCACCGTCCAATTCCCCGGTCTTATATGCTGAAAGGAAAATCCTCCCTGTTCCCCGGTAACCTGTTGAATAACTTCTTTTGCATTTGTAAGTTCTATTAGAATATTCGCTAATCCCTTAGGATCCTTTAGATCACCTTCATGAAAATAATTATTATTACCATCATTATTAATACAAATATCACTTTCACCTGAACCAATTAAAAATAAGGAATGAATGGATATAATCAGTTGGCCATGGTTGTCAATGGTCTTTTATAAATAAAAGGATAATCTTGAAGTATAATTTGTTTGATAATTCCCTCAGTTTTTTCAAAAGTGAACTATTTTCAGGTATGAGAAATCCAACCAATTTACTCAAAGCTTAATGCTGAATAGAATTTTCAGGCAAACCCCAGCTTGAATTAATTCCAGTTTCCAATTTGAAATTATTATAGAAGACGCAACATATTGATTTCATAACGTTATTGGCCGATATTAATGTTCTGGCATTGTTCTTGCCTTTATTATTCCATAGAAAGAGAAAGCATTCATTGTTTAAAGTGTAACTATTTAACCCGAAAGGGGGGATAAATAATGTACACGGAAATTTTTCTTGCACTCATTCTTTTGGTCGCCTTAAGCGCGGCAAGTGTTTTATGTGCGAATATTAAATTCAATAGAAAGAAAAAAATCTTGCATAGAGCTGATTCAGAGATGTTTATAACAGAAAAAATTATTGAAGACTTTGATTATCTTCCCGTCAATCGTGTTGGGGGAAGAAAAGAGAAAGAAAGAGAATATCGGTTATCTTTTTATCATCCCATATGCCACTGAAAGTGATTACTTTCCATTGATGTGATAACCAAAATTCAGTAATAACAATGGACGTTTCCTTTGATACACCGGTTATGAGAAAAAATGACCACTTTATACGAGATGATTATAAGTGCCTAAGCACATGTTTTCAACCAAAAAAATCAATCAGATCTATCCAGGAAAAAGAGCTGATAGCTTTCTAGAAAATGCGCGCTTAGGCACTGCTTTTTTTCAGGCATCAATAACAAATTTAGACTAGGAAAGGATATGTTTTTTAAGCCGATAATATTTCTCCTGCCTCAAAAAAGGCCTATAAAAGGTTCGCCCTCATACAAACGATCAAAGTGACCTTTTATAGGCCTTCCTCCCATAAATAGGACAAAAGGATTTAATAATTATTCGGTCAATATTTTTAAGGACTTGAAAATAGGGAAATAACAGCCTAACCCGGACAAGCCGGAACCAAAAAGGTTTTAAAATTTTCTATCATAAAAAACACGAAATTCAGAACTAAGATAACTAAATGGTCATATTGTAATATTTCAAAAGTGAAATATTTTTGCTATTGAAACCTCTTTTTTATTAACCAGATTTGGAAATCTATTACTTTTTGATCGGTTATCAGCAGAAAGGGTTATATATTCTAATGCTGGTATCTGATATGCACATACCAATTAGATAATTATTTAAAACATTTTAATTTTTTGAGGTTTTTCATTTTTGACGTTCTGCATTTTTAAGACTCTTCAATTATGGATGCCTAAATGAATCATCCTAAAATGCTTTTTTTAACTTAATTTAAACCGTACTGCCTAATTTTATAGGCGCCATAGTTAGCTGTTAAAATGGCTATACTTAACAATTAGCTCACCGGAATCTCCGCCTCATTAATGTATCCGGTGATAAACATTTTAAGGAGGTGATAGAAATAACATTCATTTCTTGATCGTATTTTAATACTCAAAACTTTTTTTATTTTACTCATCAGTGAAGGTTTTTTAGAAGATCAATAATCTTAAATTCAA
>DAOURK010000103.1 GCA_030625085.1 Pseudomonadota bacterium | reverse complement strand
CGATAAAATCTTCGTTATCGCTGACGTTAAGGTCGTCTTCCCATGATCAACATGCCCTATCGTCCCTACATTTACGTGCGGCTTCGTCCTCTGATACTTCTCTTTGGCCATTTATCTCTTCCTCCAAATATTTTTTATTTTATCAGAGCCCACGACCGGATTTGAACCGGTGACCTCTTCCTTACCAAGGAAGTGCTCTGCCGACTGAGCTACGTGGGCCGAGCACGGATCTTAAAACCTAGAGAGCGGGAAACGGGATTCGAACCCGCGACCCTCAGCTTGGAAGGCTGATGCTCTAGCCAACTGAGCTATTCCCGCACCTAATATGGTGGGGGGAGGATTCGAACCTCCGAAGGCTTCGCCGACAGATTTACAGTCTGTTCCCTTTGGCCACTCGGGAACCCCACCTTAATTATTGTGCTCAATATAATAAAATAGAGGATTAAAAAGCTGGCGAAGGGACTCGAACCCCCGACCAGCTGATTACAAATCAGCTGCTCTACCAACTGAGCTACGCCAGCCGAACGAACATGCTATTCTTTATATGCTTATAAGTCAATAGCGATACATAAGTTATAAACACGGTTAAGATTATAATATGACCAATTATCTTTGTCAATCTACAAATTTCTTCGTTTTACAACCTCATACAAAAAAACTCCTCCGGCAGTGGCTACATTGAGAGAAGATATACACCCCTTCATGGGAATTGATATAAAAAAATCGCATTTTTTTTTCAGTATATTTTTTAATCCCCTTCCCTCACTTCCCAATAATATGGCCAAAGGAATGTTAAAATCAGTATCACTCCAATAAGTTTTCCCTCCCGGATCAGCCCCAAAAAGCCAAATACCTTTTTCTTTCAATTGATCACATACCATAGCCACATTGCTTACCTGGACAATTGGTATATATTCAATTGCACCCGCCGATGCCTTAGCAACTGTCGGCGTTACTCCACAACTTTCGTGCTTTGATATTATTACGCCGTGCACACCCACTGCCTCGGCTGTACGAATTAAGGCCCCTAAATTCCGGGGGTCCTCTATTCGATCCAAGATCAATAAAAAGGGAACTTCTTGTTTTTGTTCAATGTTATGAAAAATATCTTGGAGATTACATATCTTTCTCTTAGATATAATAACTGCTACCCCTTGGTGTTGATCAGTTCCGCATAAAGAATCTATTCTCTTTCGATTCCACTGGTGAAGTGCAATTCTTTGTTTAGCAGCCATTTTTTTAATCTGTTCTATTTTGTGACCTGAAGTAGAACCGGCAATCACCAGGCGAGAAATTTCTCTCTTCCCGGCCGTTAAAGCTTCAAGTACACTATTTCGGCCATAAATGATTTCATCTTTCATTTATTCTAATATTTTTATTTTCGCCGCCAAGTGGCCCCCTCTTGGTGATCTTCGATAGTAATTCCTTTCCCTTGTAAAAGGAAGCGGATCTTATCTGCTAAAGCCCAATTCTTTTGGCTGCGGCATATTTTTCGAACCTCCAAAAGAATCTCCATTAAGCCCTCAACCATATCTGATTTGGCTCCAGACTGTTGAAAAAGCCCCAATACGCCGCCCAATTCCTTGATATAATTGATCATTCCTCTTATAAAATTTCTTTCAAAAGTATTAAAAGATGTATGTTCTCTGATAAAAACATTCACCTCTTTCACGGCGTTATACAATTTACCAATGGCCTCAGCCGTATTAAAATCATCATCCATAGCTCTTTCAAAGCCACATCTCAGGGCAGTTATTCTCTCCTCTAATATTGAAGATACATCATTTGATTCAGATTGATCCTTTTCCTGTCCGGAGGTATTCAGAATATGTTCTACAGTATGAAAGGTGTTGTGAAAACGCTCCAGGGCCTTGGCTGCATCATCCATATTGTTTACAGTAAAATTGATTGGGCTTCGATAATGGGTGGATAATAAAAACAAACGAAGAACTTCACTTGGATATTGAGCCAAAACTTCCTTTATAGTAAAAAAATTCTGTAAGGATTTTGACATCTTCTCCTGGTTAATATTCACAAATCCATTATGAAGCCAATATCGGGCAAAGGGTTTTCCTGTACATGCCTCTGATTGGGCAATTTCATTTTCGTGATGAGGGAAAATCAAATCTTTTCCCCCTCCATGTATATCAAAAGTCTCTCCCAGATATTTCATGGACATGGCCGAGCATTCGATATGCCATCCAGGCCGCCCTGCTCCCCAAGGGCTTTCCCATGCAGGTTCTCCCTCTTTGGCGCTTTTCCATAAGGCAAAATCGAGAGGGTCCCTTTTACGAGAATCAATGTCAACCCGAGCTCCAGCCCTCATGCTCTCCAGGTCTCGATTGGATAACTTACCATAATCGGAAAATTTATCAATCTCAAAAAATACATCCCCCTCTACCTGGTAAGCATATCCCTTTTTTTCCAGACACTGAATCAGTTTAATAATTTCTTTGATATGTTCGGTAGCCTTTGGCTCCACTGTGGCCGAATAAACTCCCAATTGTTCCATATCTTTACAGTATTCTGCCGTATATTTTTCCGCAACCTGACTGGCCTGGCAACCCTGCTCTTTTGCCCGATTGATAATCTTATCATCCACATCAGTAAAATTACGCACATAGGTTACCTTAAATCCACGATACTCCAAATATCGCCGTATAACATCAAAAACAATTGCACCTCGGGCATGACCAATATGACAATGATCGTATACGGTTACTCCACATACGTACATATTAATCCGCCCCGAAGTTAAGGGGACCAACTTTTCTTTTTTATTGGTTAAGGTATTATAAACTCGAATTTCACTCACAATTCTTTCCATTCCCCTTGTGTTGTAAAACCCACCTGACGCGCTGCAAACAACGATCACGACCTAAAATACTAAAAACGGCTATTAACTCCGGCCCGCCGGTTTTACCCGTAAGAGCAATTCTTATGGGCATATATAATCTCTTCCCCTTCTGTTCACTTTTCTTCTGAACTGCTTTAATCAGGGCCGGAATATCGGCAAATTCCTCTTCAGTTGAATTGGCAAAAACCTCTTGTAAGGCTTCAATAACAATAATTGCACTGGGATCTTCCAGCCATGGACGACTTTCTTCTTCAATTGGGACTTCTTCTTCAAAGTAAAGAGAGGTCAATCCCGGGATCTGAGCCAGATACGACATATTTCGCCGCACGGAAGCAACTATCTCTTCGAGCCGTTTCCCGTCTTCCTGAGTTGTTTTTTGATCTATATAGCCACTTTTTTCAAGATAAGGAAAACATAACCGGGTAATTCGGCTCAAATTAGCATCCCTTAGATACACCCCATTCATCCAATTTAATTTTGTCAGGTCAAAAACAGCCGCACTTTTAGAAATTCGGTCGACCGTAAAACTTTGAATCAATTTCTCTTGAGACACAATTTCTTCTTCATCAGGAAAAGACCACCCTAACAAAGCCAGATAATTGCCAAGGGCCTCCGGCAAATAACCTTGCTCTCGATAACTAACAACCGACGTTGCTCCATGCCGCTTACTTAAGCGGCTTCGATCCGGACCAAGAATCATAGACATATGCCCGAATTGTGGTGGTTCAAACCCCAGGGCCCGATAAATCAATATTTGACGAGGTGTATTGGAAAGATGATCTTCCCCGCGCAATACATGAGTAATTTCCATTAAAGCATCATCAATAACAACTACAAAGTTATAGGCAGGACGGCCATTGGAACGGACAATAATAAAATCACCAATGGTTTTCCTGTCAAATGAGACTTCACCTCGAATTAAATCTTTTACCATAACAGATGAATCAGAGGTACGAAATCGTACGGACGGTCGTCTTCCCTCATTTTCCAAGGCCTGCTGCTCTTGACGAGAAAGATGGGCACATCGGCCGTTATAAAGAGGCATCTGCCCCAGGGCCATCATTTTTTGCCTTGAGGTCTCTAACTCTTCCGGAGTACAGTAACAATAGTAAGCCTTCCCCTCATTTAATAATTTCCGGGTATAGTCGGCATAAATATTTGATCGATCGGATTGTCGATATGGGCTATAAGGGCCTCCTTTATCCGGG
This sequence comes from Pseudomonadota bacterium, assembly GCA_030625085.1. Classification (GTDB taxonomy): domain Bacteria; phylum SZUA-182; class SZUA-182; order DTGQ01; family DTGQ01; genus DAOURK01. The sequence continues at coordinate 13,539 of DAOURK010000103.1, read as the reverse complement.
CCCTCATCCCAATCCAGGCCTAACCACTTAAGGTCCTGCACAATCAACTCTTCTGCCTGATGTACCTGACGTTCACTATCAGTATCCTCAATCCGCAGGATAAAACTTCCTTCATTATGTCTGGCAAACAACCAGTTAAATAAAGCGGTCCGCGCATTGCCGATGTGCAGGTATCCGGTGGGACTCGGTGCAAATCTTACCCGAACTGTATTTTTCACTTAAAGCTCCTCTTCCCCTAATAAAACCACACAATAGGCCCCTATACCCTCTTTCCCCCGAATACTAAAGGGAAGTCCATTAGTACTTGAAGCCTTGATATTCACTTGAGTCTCTTCAATTGTTAATTCTTTGGCTATTTTTTTCCCCATTTCTCGTTTATAGGGCGATAATTTTGGATAATTGGCCAAAATTACCACATCAATATTACAAACCCGATATTTTGCAGCTCTCATTAAATCCAGGACTGATTTAAGCAACAATATACTGGAAATATCTTTATATTTGGGATCTGTATCAGGAAAGTGTTCTCCAATATCACCTTGGCCAAGAGCCCCAAGAAGCGCATCACAAAGAGCATGAATAACCACATCCGCATCTGAGTGTCCTAATAAGCCCCTGGTATGGGGAATAGTTATCCCGCCAAGAATAAGTTTACGTCCAGGCACTAAAGGATGTATATCAAAACCCAACCCGATCCTCATGGTTCTTCTTCTGCTTGCTCTTTTTCCTCCACCAACCAACTCTCTACTAATAATAAATCTTCAGGATAGGTAACCTTAATATTTTTATAAGATCCTCGAATCATTTTCACCGGGAGGCCAAGACGCTCAACTAATACAGAGTCATCAGTCCCCTGAAAATATTCCTGCAATGCCTTTTGATGGGCATTCCACAACAAATCATAATGAAAAACCTGGGGAGTTTGGGCCATCCATAGGTGGGAACGAGGAATTGTCTTATCTATTATGTCCCTTTCGCCAACTTTTTTCAAGGTATCCCTTACAGGAACACCAACAATACAGGCACCACATTTCTTTGCTTCAAAAATACATTCTTGAAGTAATTGTAGGGAAATCAAAGGGCGGGCCGCGTCATGAACCACCACTGTATCCGCTAATCCCTGAATGGCCTTCATCCCATTATATACCGATTGCTGCCGTTGCGCCCCTCCTACTACTAATTGCCAGGGTTTATGAAGATTACAGGTTGGAATAATTTTTTCTCGACAAAATTCTTGCTCTTCGGCCGAAACAATTACAACAATCCGATCAACCTCAGCACACTCACCCAATGTCTCTAAAACATATCCAATCAATGGACGTTGCCCAAGGCGACGATAAGGTTTGGGACAACCGTTTCCTATCCGACTTCCCACTCCGGCCGCAGGCACTAAAGCCACAGTCCTTGACAATATTTATTCCTAAATTAAGAGGACAATGATCAGTAGTTAATCGTTAGTGGATAGAAATAACTCATAATAAATCTCTAATCATTAATTACTAACTACCGGCCAATAACCATTATTGCAGATCACCAAAAATCTGAACCAATTTTGCTTCTACATTGGAGTTAGAAATATTTTGAACATAAGAAATCTCGTCGACAATCAAAGTCTTAACATTATCCAGCATCTTTTTTTCTCCAAAGCTCAATTCCTTATTCTGTTTCATCAAAAACAAGTCTCGCAATACTGAAGCTAATTGAAAAATCGACCCTGTTTTCAAACGATCAAGATTATCTTTATACCGTTTGGTCCAATTTGAGGCCATCGGCTCTCCATGCCCCTGTAGAATATCAACTACTTTATCCACCTCCTCGGGTGTGATCAATTCTCTCAAGCCAACATCTTCTGCATTATCAACAGGAACCATAATGGTTGTATTATTATTGAGGATCTTGAGAATATAGTATTGCCGTTGTTCTGTTCCAAGGATCATTTTGGCTTCAATCGATTCAACCTCGGCAACCCCTTGTAATGGATAAATAACTTTATCACCGGCATTAAACATACTTTTGAATCCTCCTAAAAATATATTTTATATCATAATATAACCGATATGTCAAATTAATTGCTCTCTCTTGGCTCCTCTGTTTTTTTATAACATTTAATAGAATATCGACAGATCAAAAAAATATATTTAATCATGTTTTCATTCTTAGAAAAAATATTTGGAATTATTTTGTCCACTCCTTTGCTTATCCCATAATTAGCAATGCAGCGCAGACTTTAGCCCAGCCGAAATAAAAATTTTTGCGGACTAAAGTCAAAGGATAAAAATTGGTGGCCTAAGCTAGGAAAACAATAAATCAATGGTTTCTTGTAAAGATCGAACCCCTTGACAACTTTTTTGCAAACGAGAATCCACTCTTTTTACATTACTCAAAGGCAGGATACACCGATCAAAGCCTAATTTAAGCGCCTCTCGAATTCGCTGCTCCGGTTGGTTAATACCACGGATTTCTCCCGAAAGCCCAACTTCACCCATAAGGACCACATTTTTATTGATAACCTTCTCCCAAAGGCTGGAAATAAGAGACATGGTGATACCCAAATCAATAGCGGGTTCATTCACTTTCAATCCGCCCACCACATTGACATAAACATCTTGGTCCTGGAAACAAAGACCTATTCTTTTTTCTAAGACAGCCAACAACAAAGAAACCCGTTGAGAATCAACTCCAATAGCTGTTCGACGAGCAAAACCAATGTTTCCGGGAGAAACCAATGTCTGCAACTCGGAAAGTAATGGACGGCTCCCTTCCAAACTGGAAACTACTACCGAACCGGACACCTCCAAAGTCTGCCCAGTCAAAAAAAGACTCGAGGGATTGCTTACTTCATGTAATCCCTTTTCTTTAATTTCAAAAACTCCAATTTCATTTGTTGGACCAAACCGATTTTTAATAGTTCTCAAAATTCTATAGGCGTGGTATCGTTCTCCTTCCAAATATAAAACTGTATCAACAATATGTTCCAGTACTCGTGGCCCGGCAATGGAACCATCCTTGGTAACATGGCCAACTAAAAATGTAGCTATATTCTGACTTTTAGCCTGAATCATGAGCCGGGAGGCAACCTCCCGTATCTGACCAATATTCCCCGGCAGCCCTTGCATTTGAGAGGTATAGGTAGTTTGAATGGAATCTATAATTAAAACCTGAGGTTGAATCTGCTGTATATATTGTTCAATGCTCTCGAGGTGAGATTCAGAAATTAAATATATATTTTCAGAGTTTGCTCCTATTCGAGTTGCCCTGTCTTTGATCTGATAAACTGATTCTTCTCCTGATATATAAAGCACATTCCTGTTGGTAGAGGCTAATCTTTGACAGACTTGAAGAAGTAAAGTAGATTTCCCTATGCCCGGATCTCCACAAATCAGCACCACTGCGCCAGGGACAACACCTCCTCCAAGTCCGCGGTCAAACTCCTCTAAACCTACCTTAAACCGCTGGGTAGCAGATGTCTCAATCTGGCTCAGGGAAACAGGGGCAGAAGAGGTTGGTAAAAATCGCCGACTATTTTTTGGGGATTTTTCACCAATATTTTCAACAAAAGAATTCCACTCATGGCATTCAGGGCATTTGCCCATCCATTTGGCTGAAAAATAGCCGCATGATTCACAATAGAACCCTTTTTTCATCCTCTGGCTATAACCCCGGAATCGGTATTTTCGATAAAAGATATTTAAGGTCTTGGTCCTCAAAAGAGAACCCGGCACCAAAAAAATAACTCAGACTGTCTGAGTCTACCAGATGATCAACTCCTGTATTCAATAAAAAATATTTACCGAATCGATAATCAGCAAAACATTTTAGATGAGGCTTTTCTGCAGTAAAATCCCAGACATCAAAATGCAATTGAAACTTATCCTTCATAAAAAAATAATCCAGCCCCACTCCCCCCTTAGATTCAATTAAACCACCACGTAAAACAAGACCATGAAATCGCTTGGCAATCTGGAGGCTTAACTTAAATTTATCCTCAGTAATCTCTTCCTCAGTGGTAGTAAGATTTCCATTTTCTAAAATGTTTGTTTCCTTGGTTGATGAAAGGCCACGAAAATCGTCAATTACTTCAAGCAAATAATATTTATCCGGTTTTGGCTGCAATTTTATAGAAATATAACTTTTTGACTTTTCAAACTCAGTGAAATATTCAACTCTATACCCCAGATAAAGTCGAAAAGCTTCCGCTGTTTCAAAAACACTTTTTAGCCCCCCGAAAGTACTTTGTAAATCATTATATAATGCATCGTCTTTTACCAGTTTTCCTAAGGTTCCTTCTCCCTCATCGATCGAGGCCAAAACACTGTTCAAATAGTCGGCTGTACCTTGCAGTTTTAAAACCAATTTATTTACATTCTTTACTCCTTCCCGCATACCGTCCCGATTTTCACTAATAAGTTCCTGCAAAGATCCGGTTGTCGATTGAACTTGATCAGCCAGGACCGGGGCTTTTTCCCTCAAGGTTTCAGCAAGCTTTTGTAAATTTTCAATAGTACTCGAAATATTGACTTTATTTTCCCGTAATAAATTATTAAGATTTGCAGTAAATTCCTGAAAATTGCCTACAACAGATTGAACCTGTTGGGTATTCTGCTCCAAGAAATCCTTCACCAAGGCAGTACTTGCTTTTAAATTAGCAAAACTTTCCTTGAGCGCCATCTTACCCTCAGGTGTGGCTATGGTCTCCCTAATGGCTCCGGTGATTTCTTTTAAATCCTTAACCAATACAGATACCTGTTGAGCCAATTGATCAAAATCCGCATGATCTTCACTAACCTTGATATATCCTCCATCTGGCAAATAGGCTCCGCCCGGTTCTCCCGGCATAAGCTCTACATATTTTTCTCCCATAAACCCCTGGGACTGAATACTGGCCCTTGTATTCTCCTGAACTTTTATCCCGGCAAAAATTTCCATGCTCAAGCGAGGTTTTCCATCAGTTTTTTTTAATGTAATACCTTTTACCCTTCCCGCTTCAACCCCAGCTATGCGAACCTGAGCACCTTTATCCAATCCGTGCACCTGCTTAAAGTCAGCGAAAAGCACTGTCCCTCGATCTCTTCTCAATGAAAGATTGCCGGCTTTAAAGGTCAAATAGGTTAATGAAATAAGGGCCATAATTACCAAAAGCCCTACCTTCTCCTCTTTACCCAACAATTTCATTTTTTATTCCATTCATTTCTTCCCTTTCGGTAATCGGACCCCTGGCACTTCCGGTAATAAACTGCTGAACAATTAAATTCTTAGTTTTCTGTATTTCATCCGGAGTCCCGATTTCAATAATACGGCCGTCATAGAGCATGGCAATACGGTCGGCAATTTTATAAGCACTTTTCATATCGTGAGTAATAGTTAAAGAGGTAACCTGAAAAGTCCCCTTCAGTCGGACAATCAAATCATTGATAACATCCGCCATAATCGGATCTAATCCCGTAGTCGGCTCATCGTACAACAATATTTCCGGTTCCATGGCAATAGCCCTGGCTAGGCCAACTCTCTTTTTCATCCCACCGCTAATTTCATTTGGCTTTAAGCCCTCAATGCCGGACAAACCTAAGATCTTTAATTTTTCTTGCACTCGTTTTTTAATCTCCTCCTGAGAAAAAAGAGTATGCTCCCGTAATCCAAAACCCACATTTCCTCCAACTGTCATAGAATCAAATAAAGCCGCCCCTTGAAACAACATACCAAATTTTTTTCGAATTTCATATAATTTCTTCTCCGAACAGGAAAGAAGATCCTGGCCGTCTATAAATACCTGGCCCTTATCAGGCCGTAATAAACCGATAACATGTTTCAGTAAGACGCTTTTCCCACATCCGCTTTGACCAATTACCACCATTGACTCTCCCCGGTGGATGTGCAAATTAACGCCTCGCAATACTTGGTTGGAGCCAAAAATTTTATGTACTTCTATCAATTTAATCATATTTAATCATATTTTAAATTTTTCCTTAGAAAAACAGTGCCGTCAAGATATAATTAGATATGATAATCAGTATATAGGCCTTAACTACAGCGCCTGTAGTAGCTTTCCCCACTCCCTCGGCCCCTCCTTCGGCGTAAAACCCTTCATAGCAACCTACCCCTGAAATAATAAAGCCAAAAACGGCTGCTTTAACCAAACCACTATAAATATCTTGATATTCCAAGAGATCAAAGGTTCGCCTAATATAAACTACCGAATTAGCACCTAAAATACAAACACTGACGAACCACCCGCCGATTATACCTACCATATCTGCCAGGATAGTCAAAAGGGGAAGCATAATAAATCCAGCCAAAAGGCGAGGAGAGATTAAATATTCGATCGGATTAACTGCCAGTGTGGAGAGAGCGTCAATTTGCTCTGTTACCCGCATAGTCCCTAGTTCTGCAGCCATTGAAGAACCTGCTCTGGCTCCAACAACTAATCCGGTTAAAACCGGACCTAACTCTCGGGTTATCGATAAAGCGACAACAGTGCCAACAAGTGACTCGGCATTAAAACGTTTAAAGGCCACAAAACTTTGTAAAGCCAAAACCATCCCGGTAAAGGCACCGGTAATGATTGTAACCGGAAGGGAATTGGCCCCTACCTCCTCCATCTGCCGCAAATTTTCCTGCAGCCTAAGGGGGGGCTGAAAAATCCCCTTTATAGCTTGTATAAGGATTATACTTAATTTACCGGTTTCCTCAATAAAATGAGAAAATCTCTTCCCAATCTCACTAAGAATTCTCCTCATACCCGGATTATACCCTTTGGCATAAAATTTCTCTTCTTCTATCCATACCACTCGGTTGTTGTCAATACTTGGTTCTCAATCATTGATTTTTGGCACAACATACTTTCCTCTCCGAGATAAATTCGTCTTACTCTGCACCCAAAACAAGAAAGAACCTCATAGGAGATAGTACTCATCAAAGAAGCCAATTTTTCGACCATATACCTGCCATTCTCACCCCCCACCAAAATTACTTCATCTTCAAGCTTAACCTCTGGAATATGGGTCACATCAATCATGCACATATCCATACAAATAGCGCCTACTATTGGAGCTGGCTTATTTCTCACCAATACTTCCGCCCTATTAGATAAAACCCGACTGAACCCATCTGCATAGCCCACTGGAATAACCGCAATCCGTCGATGCCCCGAACAAGTAAATGTTCTCCCGTAACTTATAGTTTCTCCTTTTTTGAAAGTACGAATTTGTAGAATCCGCGTCTTTATAGTCAAAGGGAATTGCAGTGAAATTATATGCTGCAAATGCTTAGCAGGATACATTCCATAAACCATCAAGCCCGGACGCACCAAATCAAACCAAGTATCAGGATACTGTAAGATAGCAGCGCTATTAGCTAAATGTTTAATAGGAATAGTGATATTCCTTTGTTCCAATGCTTCTAAGATACTCTGGAAACGCTCCAATTGTAAACAGGTATAGATATCTTGTTTTACGTCATCAGAAGTAGCTAAATGGCTAAAGACCCCCTCTACCTCTATATTTGGCAGGTCATAAATACGGAGAATCTCGTGGGTAGCCTCCTTCCAGGAAATCCCCAAGCGTCCCATCCCGGTATCAACCTCAATGTGGACTTTAGCCGTTACCCCTTCCTGACGCGCTTTCCGGGAAACACGTGAAGCCGTAGCGAATTCAGTTATAGCAAGGGTTAAATCATTTTCAAAAGCCGGTTTCAAACAATCATCGAGAATCCCGCTCATGACCAATATGGGGCACTGAACTCCCCCGAGTCGCAACTCGATGCCTTCATGAATGAAGGCCACTCCCAGGGCATCGATTTGCGGTTCAATAGCTCTGGCCACTGGTATAGCTCCATGGCCGTAAGCATTCGATTTGACTATGGGCATGATCTTTATTTTCGGACCAACTAAACCTCGAACTTGGCTAATGTTTGTTCTTAAAGCATCAAGATTAATTTCGGCCACAGTAGGTCTCAAAAAAGATGTCATCTAAAAACCTACTCCCCCGGATAATTCTTCTTTGGCTAAATTCTCAAATCGAGTAAAATCTTTTAAAAAAGCCAACTTGACAGTCCCAATAGGCCCGTTTCGTTGTTTGCGAATGATTAATTCCGCGCGTCCGGGTTCATCTTCAGGATTGTACATTTCGGGCCTGTAAATAAACCCGATAACATCCCCATCCTGCTCTATGGCCCCTGATTCACGTAGATCAGAAAGGATTGGGCGTTTGTCTTTTTTATCCCGTGTTTCCACTGCTCGACTAAGCTGTGACAAAGCAATCAAGGGGACATTCATCTCCTTGGCCAGCCCCTTTAAGGCACGAGAAATTTCTGAAATTTCTTGCTGTCTGCTGTCATGTCGATTGTGCCCTTGCATCAATTGGATATAATCTATAATAATCAAACCCAGCCCAGCCTCTTTTTTCAACCTTCGAGCCCGGGCCCGCATTTCCATAACAGTAAGGTTGGCCGCATCATCAATATAAATGTTGGCTTCGGATAATTTAGCTGCCGCCTCAACCAAAGATTCCCAGCCTCTTTCGCCAATGTACCCGGTTCGAAGCTTATGACTGCTGACCTTAGCCCTGGAACAAAGCATACGCAAAACGAGCTGTTCTTTGGTTGTCTCCAGACTAAAAATTAACACAGTTGTGCCACTCCCAAGGGCCACATGCTCAGCAATATTCAAACAGAGGCTGGTTTTTCCCATAGAAGGTCGGGCAGCAATAATTATAAGATCTGAAGCCTGCAATCCCGAGGTCATGGCATCAAAATCCACAAACCCGGTAGGTAATCCCGTAACAGTATCTTTACTTTCATAAAGCTTTTCAGCAACCTGAATACTACTCGATACAATATCCCGCATAGGATAAAGCCCCTGCTGCAGGCGATCCTCTGATAAATTAAAAATCAATCCTTCGGCATCATCTATAACTTTTTCAATTTCTTTATGGTCTTCATACCCACGCTGAACGATCTGAGTAGCAGTTGATATCAATTGCCGTGCTAAATATTTCTTACGAATAATTTGGGCATAAGATCTAATATTAGCTGCTGTTGGAGTAGAATCCATCAAAGTCATCAAATAACTTACCCCTCCAACCTCATCCAATTCATTTCGGCTGAGTAAGTCATCTTTAAGTGTTACCACATCAGGAAGAATACCACGATTATAAAGATCGAGCATTGATGAAAAAATTTTTTGGTGAGCCGGGTCATAAAAACCTGATGATTGAATTATCTCAATGATTTTATTTATTGACTCGGGCTCAAGAAAAAGCGCACCCAACACAGCCCTTTCTGCATTTCGATCTTGTGGTAATAAGCGAAGAACAGGGCCATTCACTAAAAAAGGGCCTGATTTTCGCCTATTATTTATCTTCTCTACCATATCCTTCTAACCACAAATATTTTTTCTAACTTAAATTAGGCCCCCGCTGAAGCTTATCCCACATTCAATGCGGGGCAGGGATGAAAAAACGATCGACTGGAATATCCAATAAAAAAGTAATAATCCATAGTACAAATTTAATGAGGTGGAGATTTGGCAATAGTTGCTACTCTATTTTAATAAAATTATTCCTCTTCATCTAAAGATTCTTCCTGTGAAGGAGTCTCGTCTTTTTTAGATATTGCTTCCTCTTTAACCACCCACACCTTAACATGAGCAGTTACCTCAGGATGGGGCTTCAAAGGGACCTTATAAATTCCCAAAGCCTTAATGGGCTCTTCTAACGTAATCTTCCTCTTGTCAATTTCAACTCCCTCTTTTTTCAAAGCCTCAGCAATATCAGCATTTGTAACCGAACCAAAAAGCCTATCTTTTTCTCCAGCCCTTTTAACAAAAGTAAGTGATACCTTCTCTAATTGAACAGCTAGCTCCTCGCATTCTTTTTTGGCCTTTGCTTCAAAAGTCTTCAGCATGGACTGTTGCCTTTTCACCAAGGCAATGTTTGAGGGAGTCGCTTTAATAGCGATTTTTTTCGGAAATAAATAATTTCGAGCATATCCGGTAGTCACATTGACTATCTTGCCTGATTCTCCCAAATTATCAACAAACTTTTGCAGAATTACCTCCATATTTTTCCTCCTCTATGCCCAATTTAGGGTACCCGTTTTCAGGCAACCGTTTCCTTTGTTTTTATTCTTAATTTTCGAAAATCAAACCATGTATCAAAAAGACCTCCACAGGTCAAAAAAATATAACTTCCAGGGATTAAAAAAATACAGAAAAACCCTAGATAACGAAAAAATAATGGAATCCGACCTTTCTGAAAAAAATAGATTAAAATTGCCGTCCCCTGGATCAGATATAGATAGCTTATTGTGATTAAAAAATTCAAACTAACCCAGGATGGAATTGGTTTTTTAAAATACCACACTAAGCCGGATAATATAAATAACCATACCCAATGATCCGATAAAATCCACTGCCAGAATGGCCTCCGATCTTCGACCGGAAATTCAAGATATTGTAACCATCGTCGAAGTAAAAGATAATCTATAAAAATAACCGATATAAGGAATATTACCAAAATAGCCGGCGATGTCTTAACGAGAGCGTCCTCAATCTGCTGTGATGAATCTTTAAGCCAAGTAAGATGGTCTGACTGCATCCCCTTTTCTTCATATAATGCTATCACCTCACCTATTGATTGACTTATCTTATCACGTATAATTTGATCTAATCTATGGCCACTTTTAACAAAATATATCCCCAGGAAAAAAAGGGCCAAGATAATCATGAGTGCAGAGCTGAAAAAAACGATTTTCTCGGTTGAAAGCCCGCGCTCGAATAATTCTGCAAAAATAAAACTCAAATACCCACAAATAACTATAGCATAAAAAAATATGCTTACTTCCGGTTGAATAATAAAACTAAGCGTACCGGCCAATGAAAAAAGGACAATTACCCATCGAATCTTTCCACGCCTAAGGATTAAAAAGGTTAAAGGGATTGGAAGTAAAATTACTAAAAAAAACTGGAACAGTAAAAAAAATAATACCCCCACCAGAAAAAAGGTGACAATATCCCTTAGTCTCTTATGTTTTCCATGGTTCCGACTCAAAGAGTTATCAGGTTTCCAATCCAAATCAGTTGATCCTGTTTGACTGTTTTAATTATTCAGCCTTTCCAGGCCCAGGCAATAAAACATGGAGCTATTCTGCTAAAAATGGCAGCAGGGCAATATTACGAGCCCTCTTAATGGCCTTGGTTAATTCTCTTTGATGTTTGGCACAATTTCCTGAAATACGTCGAGGGATAATTTTTCCTCTTTCAGTCATATAACTCCGCAGTCTTCTGACATCTTTGAAGTCTATAAATTCCATTTTTGATTCACAAAATTTACAAATTTTCCTTCTTCTGAATCTTCCTAACATTTTTATCTATTCACTCTCCTGAATTAAATTAAACTACCAAAATTATCTTCTCGTTTTTAAATTATATCCTAATTATATTTAATTAAAATGGTCGCTGGTTCCCATCTTTCATTTGGTCTTCATTCACTGGCTCATTACCTGTATTAACTGCACCTTCTGTATCAACAACATTTTCATCCATTCGCTTAGGCAAAAATTGGATAGTCATAGCCACAACCTTTACCCTTGAACGTTTGTTTCCAGCCTCGTCCTCCCAACGATCCTGTTTTAGTCTGCCTTCAAGAAAAACACCGCTCCCCTTGTTTAAATATTCACTAGCTAATTCAGCTTGCTTATCCCAGGCTTCAATGTCAAAAAAATTAACTTCTTCCTTTTTCTCCCCCTCTTTGGAAGAAAATCTCCGGTTTACCGCCAAACCAAAATGGGCTACAGCTAAACCACTTGGCGTGTAACGTAATTCGGGGTCCCGGGTCAAATTACCCATTAAAATAACTCTGTTAAAAGCAGCCATTACTCGGTTACCTCCTTTATCGCTCCCTTTGCCGGAAGATCTCCATCAACTGCCGCCGGCAAAGACTCGCCTTCTTTTTCATTTTCTGTATGAGACTTTTTCCTCATTTTTATGGTCATATATTTCAAAATTTCTTCATTATAGCGCAATAATCCATCTACTTTTTTGGCAAAATCCTTCGAGTCAACGGAACAATCATAAATCAAATAATACCCCTTTTTAGACTTTTTAACCTCATAGGTTAAACGTCTTTTCCCCCAATTTTCCGTATGGACAACTGATGCTCCCAGATCCTCTATCCCCTTTTTTATTTTTTGGGATAAGTTCTCCACATCTTCTTCGGATAAATTTGGATTAACTATCAATAATGCCTCATAATATATCAATTATTTTCCTCCCTTAGTTGGTCACTTTTTTCCTTTTGTTAACTTTTTACCTTGCAATAAATATAAAAATATTAAAAAAAGAATAATAACATAGCCATTTTAAAAAATCAACCACCCTCTCGTAAATTTGGTCTTCTTCAACCCCTAAAACCCCCTTATAGCACGGAGCCTTAACCACACACCCAGCCCATCATGAAAACTATTTATTATGGCAAATCTAAAAGCATCCCTGCACCCCATAAAAATGATAAAAATCAAAATAACCATCAATGGATTTTGGTCTGCTTCTTCATCAAATCTTTAAATATTAGGTTTACTTGCTTGCGAGTCTTTTGTAAATTTCCATTGTTGTCAATCACAAAATCAGCATACCTTTGCTTAACTTCCTGGCTCATTTGGTGGCAACTTCGTTGAATAATATCCTGACTGGTTAATTGAGGGTCCCTACGTTGCAATCTAACTAACCGATTGCTTTGTTCTATTAATACAACCAGCACTTTATCAACAGAGCTATGCAACCCTACCTCGATTAATAAGGGAGCATCCAAAACAGCCATCCTTGCTCCACTTTTATCTAATTGTTTCAGTTGATATTTTATTTCCTTTGTAATGAGTGGATGCATCAAAATATTCAATTTCTGTAATAAAAAATAATCCCCAAAAACAATGGTCCCGAGTTTCTGTCGGTCAATCTCAGCAGTGTCCCTATCAATTATGCCCTGCCCAAAATATTCACTCAATGCCCACCACATTGGACCAAATGGCGATATGGCCCGGTGAGCCACCATATCGGCATCAATGATTTTGATCCCAAATTCGTGAAACATATTACATACTGTTGTTTTTCCAGCCCCCATGATTCCTGTAACTCCAAGGGTTATCATAGGCTCATGTCTCTCCCAAGCTATCAAATTAAATCCCTGCCGCTATTTATCCCACATTCAGCGCGGGGCAGAAAAATATTAGTTATACATCAGTTATACATCCCAAAATTTTCACCCCGCTAAATATAAAATTATAGTAAAAAAATATCAGAAAATACCATAGGAAGCAAGAAGAAGCTTACCAAAAAAAACTTTAATAAGGGTTTCTGCCCCTTATTTTCTAAGCTCATTTGTTGATATCCTATATATTCTATAATAGCTATACTGGGTTTTCGATATAAGGAATCTTTCTGAGTTTACTAAGCCTTTATATACGTAGGGTTAGAGGGTATGGAGCGGCTTAAATAACTCCAATAAAATCAACTAGTTACAGCGCGGCAAATTTCTGTAACTTGTTGATTTT
>DAOURK010000065.1 GCA_030625085.1 Pseudomonadota bacterium | reverse complement strand
ATACAAGAGCTTGGCTCCCAGTTGCAATAAATTTTATTTCTAAAAGGTCATTTCTAATGATTTCATATGGTTAGCTTCTTGGAGATGGGTTCAGTGCTTGTAGCTAATGGTGGGTTTGGTGCATACCGGCCGTGACGACCAGCAAGGTGATCCCCCCGGTAAAGAAAGAGGTGCCTCTCGATGTGGCAGTATGTCCTGAAGTAGGATTTTTCCCATAGATCTCCCGAATATTATTAGAGATTCTAGTTAAAAAATACGGATTCATTAAAAAAATACAGGATAGATGAGAGATTTATGTATTCTTTTTCTAATCAATGAAAGAAAAGAAAATGTTAAAACTTTTGAAATCAACAGCTTTTATGATGAGTTTGGCTCTGTTAGTGGTGCTGAGTGCGCCCAGCCAGGCCCAGATTATTGACCCAAATATAAGTCATGAACAAGTGGCCATTTTTGCTGAGGAAGCGTATATCTATGGTCTTCAGCAGGCAGTATTCTATGAGACCCGTTATGTTTACACTCAACTTGAGACATCCTCAGTCTATGCCGGCTTGAACCGTCTCAATTGGTCACGAGAACCCATTACTCCCTCATTCAGTGAGGTAGTGACACCTAATGCCACTACACTTTATGGTGCAGGCTTTTTCGAGTTGTCTGATGAGCCGCTTGTCGTGGAAATACCAGCTATCCAGGACCGCTATTACTCATTTCAAACTATGGACCAGTATGGCGACTATTTCTTTTACGCAGGGAATCAATTTACCGGCAGTGGGGTGCAGAAATATATCCTGGTAGGCCCGCAATGGAAGGGAAAGATCCCTGATGAGTTTAAGGGACTGGAGATCATTGAAACGCCATCATCAACCGGGTTTATGATCGTACGAATGGCGCTTAAAAGTTACAAAGAAGAGGAAATTCAAACTATCAACCAATATCAGGATGCTCTCATTACTACACCACTGAGCCAATGGCTGGCAAATGGCCACAAGGGATTACCCTATGCCGAGCGGCCAAAAATTAAGGGTTCCTACCGCACCTTTCCCCGGATGGCTGAACTGACACAGGCGCTTGTGGAAAATCAGACGGCTATGGATTACTTCCAACTGCTGAGCCTTTCGCTAAACGATCCCGGCATGAATAAGCGAAAGGACTCCTTAAAGGAGGTGCAAACACTTGAGTTCCTCGCCAAGATAGGGGTGGCCGAGGGTTTGATATTTAATCCTGGTGAAGTCAGTGATCCTCAAAAGGTTGCCTTGAAAGAGGGTTTTAATGCTGGTAAACAGAAGGTTAAGGCTGCTATACGTAATGGCATGATCACTATGAATGGCTGGATGCTGAGCAAAAATATGGGCAATTATGGCACGGACTATCTGAGTAGGGCGGCCGTCGCTGATGCAGGGTGGGGAGGTCCGGAGGCTAAATCCCACACAGGGGCTTTTTGCTTTATGGATGAAAATGGCCAACAGTTGAATGGCAAGTTTAAATATACTCTTACTTTTGGCATTGAAAACTTACCTCCAGTGACTGAGTTCTGGTCAATCCCCATCTATGACATTACCGGCTATTTCGTAGATAACGAGATTGATCGTTACACAGTGAACAGTTTCATGTATAAGCGTGATGAATTTTATGTGGGCCCAAATGGTAAGCTAACCTTTTACATCCAGAACGAGAAGCCAACAGACCCTAATCAACAAAAGAATTGGTTGCCGGCCCCAGTGGATGAGTTTCGCTTTGCTGCCCGCTTCTATGGCCCTTATGCACCACTTATTGATGGTAATTATGACATGCCGCGACCGGTTCGAGTAAAATAAATTGCCTAACCCAAGTTCCACAACGGGAAAGTAAGTGGAAATGGTAAGGGTAAGGGTAAGACAAAGAAGGGTAAAATAAAAATAAGCCTATGGGATCTGCCTCCCATAGACTCATTGTATCTTGACTCAGCAAGTTTTGCTGAGAGTTCGCTCTGGCTCCCCGGGCCGGACTCGAACCAGCGACAGGGTGGTTAACAGCCACCTGCTCTACCAACTGAGCTACCGGGGATCAAGTTAAAATGTGGATTAATATATAACACAATTTTCTTTGTATAGTCAAGTATCTCATGCACAATTTACATAAATTTATTAACTTTACAATTGTGACTTATTCTTTTCGATCAAGGTGGGAAACTTTAATCATATA
This sequence comes from Pseudomonadota bacterium, assembly GCA_030625085.1. Taxonomy (GTDB): domain Bacteria; phylum SZUA-182; class SZUA-182; order DTGQ01; family DTGQ01; genus DAOURK01. The sequence goes on along the minus strand of DAOURK010000065.1, from coordinate 22,303 downwards.
AAGCAGATAAAGCAGACGTAAAGGAAGGGCATCGATAGTAATGGTTGTTACAGAAAGAGTAATCTTGGTTGATTAATTGCTCACAATATTTCATTGTAAACGGAAAAATCGGGCAAAAAAAATACCCCAACGCTTTGGAATAGGCCGTAGCCCTGTCACAAAGCGTTGGGGTCCATTACCTTGTCTCTTTTCAGTCTACTTTGGGCAGATTCGCCAAGGACTCTTCTACTTTCTCCTTAGGATAATCGTAATCCTTAAGTCGGCCGGCAAAATAAGCTTCATAGGCCGCCATATCAACATGTCCATGTCCACTGTGAGCCAGCAAAATCGTTTTTGCTTCGCCCGATTTCTTACAGGCCAGGGCCTCATCTATAACTACCTTGATAGCATGGTTTGTCTCCGGAGCACTGATAATGCCCTCAGAGCGGGCAAAAGTTACCCCTGCCTTGAAGGTGCCAAGCTGGTGCTCAGCCCTGGCTTCAACGAGACCGAGCTTGTAAAGGTGGGATATAATAGGCGCCATTCCGTGATAGCGCAAGCCGCCGGCGTGAACGGGGGGTGGAATAAAATCGTGGCCCAGGGTGTACATCTTAAGTAAGGGTGTCAGCCCGGCTTCATCACCAAAGTCATAAGCATAAGGCCCCTTGGTCAACGTAGGGCAGCTTGTCGACTCTACATTGATTATTCGCAGGTCCGGTTTCGTCCCGTCTATTTTATCTTTTACAAAAGGCAAAAACATACCCGCAAAGTTAGAGCCGCCGCCAATGCAGCCCACAATAATATCCGGGTAAACATCCGCCTTCTCCATCATTACTTTTCTGGTCTCAAGGCCGATAACTGTTTGATGCAGCAAGACATGGTTAAGTACACTGCCCAAAGAATAGTGGGTATCATCACGACCAACTGCTTCTTCAACCGCCTCACTTATAGCAAGACCTAAACTCCCGGGGCAATCAGGATCTTTGGCCAGCATATCCCTCCCTGCCTTGGTATCAGGACTGGGGCTTGGCACACATTTCCCCCCCCAGGTTTCCATCATAATCCGGCGATACGGCTTTTGATCATAAGAAATTCTAACCATATAAACCTTAATCTCAAGGCCAAAACAAGCGCCTCCAAAAGAGAGGGCGCTTCCCCACTGGCCGGCTCCCGTCTCAGTGGTGATGCGATTAATACCTTCCTTTTTATTATAGTACGCTTGAGCTACCGCAGTGTTTGGCTTGTGACTTCCAGGCGGACTTGATCCTTCATATTTGTAAAAAATTTTGGCCGGCGTATCCAGGGCTTTTTCCAACCTATGCGCTCGGAAAAGAGTTGTAGGCCTCCACAGCCTATAGATGTCCGACACCTCGTCGGGAATTTCAATATACCGCTCAGAACTCATCTCTTGCTGAATTAAGGCCATAGGAAATAAAGGGGCTAAATCGTCAGGACCGATCGGCTTTCCTGTACCCGGGTGTAAAACAGGCGGCATGGGCTCAGGTAAATCCGCCAGAATATTATACCAACTGGTAGGTACTTCGTTTTCGTTAAGAATAAACTTAGTTCTTTCCATTTCTCCTCCTTACCTTTATAAGATTATTTATTCTTAAATATTACCCTTGGGATCTGAAAAAACTGTCCCAAAATAAATAATTTTAGCAGGTTTTCTCAAATTCTTCGCGTTTGAGTAAATTTTCCCACTTACAATCTATTCCCTCTTGCAAACGCTGAATAATATGCTCATTTTCCGGTTTAAAGAGATGTTTGAATCTACCCTGCATTTTTATCCATTCAGTGATAGGTTTTTTGTCCTTCGGCTTATAGTTAATGGTCAATTTGCCGTTTTCCACCTCATACAGGGGCCAAAAACAAGTATCTACTGCTACTTTAGCTAATTTGATAGCTTCATTAATTCCGGTTCTCCATCCTCGATGGCAGGGTGCAATCACATTCAAAAATTTTGGACCTTTAATGGAAAGCGCTTTTTCTACTTTACGATTTAAATCCTTCCAGTTATGAGGTGAAGCCTGAGCCAAATAGGGAATATGATGGGCCTCAACAACATCGGTCAGATCTTTACGATATTGCTGTTTCCCGGGGATCACTTTCCCTGCCGGGGTGGTGGTAGTGGCAGCTCCCAGAGGAGTTGAACTGGAGCGTTGGATGCCGGTATTCATGTAGGCGCCATTATCGTAGCACACATAAAGAAAATCATGTCCCCTCTCCAATCCTCCTGACAAGGATTGCAGCCCGATATCGTAAGTTCCGCCGTCACCGCCAAAGGCGATAAAGTTGATCTTTTCATTAACCGGCAATTTCCCCCTTCGTTTCAGAGATTGATACATAGCCTCAATTCCACAACTGGTGGCTGCTGAATTTTCAAAAGCACTGTGAAAGAATGGAATTCTCCATGAGGTAAAGGGATAGATGCTGGTGGCAACTTCAAGACAACCCGTAGAGCAGGTGGCAATGGTATTTTTCCCAGCCGCCAGAAGAATTTGCCGAACGACAATAGAAGCTCCACAACCCGCGCATAATCGGTGTCCGCCGGCTAGAAGCTCATCTTTTTTTGATAATTCTTTTAATGTAGCCATTATTACCCCCGATCTTTTCCTAAAGTCCTATTCACGGACTGTTAAATGCGTGATGAGATTTTTAATTTTCCCCGTTTGATTTATTTCCTGTAAATCTGCAACAACCTGCTCAATATTCGCGATTCCAAGGTCCCTGCCTCCAAGCCCATAGATATAATTGATTGTCTTAGGCCGAGTGGGAAGATCATAGAGAGCGGAACGAACCTCGGAAAAAACCGGTCCACCGGCAGCGCCAAAAGATTCGGAACGATCCATTACAGCCAAAGACTTAAGATGCCCAAGAGCTTGTTGTAACTCCTCCGAAGGGAAGGGGCGGAAAACACGTAATTTCAGCATGCCTACTTTAATACCTTTTTCCCTCAGCCCATCTACCACATGCCGCGCGGTCCCAGCGGCAGATCCCAAGGCAATAATTCCCATTTCAGCATCGTCCAAACGATGGGTTTCAAAAAAACCATATGTTCGGCCACTTAGAGCGGCAAAATCTTTAGCCACTTTTAGTATGGCTGGTTTAACCAACTCCATGGCTTCAGTTTGCTGACGTTTATGTTCGGAATAATAATCCTGCAAATCCAACGGACCCATGGTTAACGGTTTGTTTACATTAAGTAATGGGTGAAGCGGCTTATATTCTCCCAAAAAATCCTTCACTTGTTGATCATCCAACATAGACAAATTTTCAATAGAATGACTGATAATAAATCCATCCATACCAACCATAACCGGAAGAAGCACTCCCTCACTCTCTCCAATAAGTATAGCCTGAATGAGGTTATCATAAGCCTCCTGCCCATTTTCAGAATACATTTGAATCCACCCGGCATCTCGTGCGCCCATTTCATCACTATGATCACCGTGAATATTAATGGGAGCGCTCAAAGCACGATTGATAACCATCATGGCAATTGGCAGACGATTTCCTGAGGCAATATAGAGCATTTCCCACATCAGGGCCAATCCATTGGCAGAAGTTGCGGTCATAACCCGTCCGCCGGCTGCCGAAGAGCCGATACAGGCGCTCATGGCGCTATGTTCACTTTCTACGGTTACCAATTCGGTATCTACCTTTCCATCAGCGACAAAATTAGAAAATTGCTGCATCACCTCCGTTGAAGGTGTAATTGGATAAGCCGCGCAAACATCAGGATTGATTTGCCGCATGGCATTAGCCACGGCAATATTGCCGGTCATAGCTACTATTTTTCCCATTTTCCTATAATCCTCCTTTCTTTATCCGGTATGATGCTTTTATAATTTAGCTTCCTCGACCATCTTAATTGCACCGGCAGGACACTCCTCGGCACAGATCCCACAACCTTTACAATATTTAAGATCGATTCCCTTAATTTTTTCATTTTCAACGATAATGGCTGAATCCGGACAAAAAATCCAGCAAAACAAACAATTCTTACAGGCTTCCATGTCCATAACCGGCCGGAAAGTTCTCCACCCTCCGGTTTCATATTCAGCCGAATTTCCCGCTTCTAAAATCATCCCTCCAATGGGGATTTCTTTCCACCCCTTTAATTTCTTAGCGCTCATTCGCTTTTCACCTCCTCATAAGCCCGGTTTATCGCCTCAAGATTTTTTTGGACGACATCTTCACTCAGTTTTTTTGAAAGGTTGGTCTTGGTATCTGCAATTAAATTCTCTTTGCTGATTACATCGGTAACCTTAGCCAGAGCGCCCAACATAGGAGTATTGGGGATTGGCCGGCCCAGGGTTTCCAAAGAGATACGCGTTGCATCAACGGTATATACTGATCCATTGGTGATCCGGTTTTTTTCTCGCACCGTTTTGGGATCATCCGGAGTATTGATAACATAGATGGCGTCCTCCGGGGTGCCCTCCGTCACATCAACGGTACCAAACAAAGTGTTGTCTACAACAACCACAATCTTAGGGTTGGTAACCTGGCAATGGAGCGATAAAGGCGTAGCTGATACCCTATTATAGGCCCGAAGGGGAGCGCCCATTCGCTCCGGCCCATATTCGGGGAAGGCTTGCACATGGTTTCCCCCGCTCATGGCTGTTTCGGCAAAAATTTTTGCTGCAGTGACAGTTCCTTGGCCACCCCTGCCGTGCCACCGAACTTCAGTAATTTTTTGCATAATCAATCTCCCTTATAAATTGATAGATATAAATAATATCACCCCATTCAAAAAATTATATCACAGACTTTCACTTTTTTAGACCTCATATTTTTACATTTCAACTCTACCTTCCAAGGCCTTAGTAACCGTGACCTCATCAGCATATTCCAGTTCACTTCCTACCGGAAGTCCTCTGGCAATTCTATATACTCTGGTCCCTAAGGGTTTAAGCAATCGTGATAAATAAGTGGCCGTGGCCTCTCCCTCGACATTGGGATTCGTAGCTATAATTACCTCTTTAATACCAGAAGATTTTATTCTTTTAACGAGGCTGTCAATTCTTAAATTTTCCGGCCCTATTCCATCAAGGGGAGAAATAACACCCATGAGTACATGGTATAGCCCATGATATTCCCCGGTTTTCTCGATAGACAATATGTCTTTGGGCTCTTCGACAACACAAATGATCTCATGATCACGTTTAGGATTGGCACATATTTCACAGGGATCTTTTTCAGTAATATTCCCACAAACAGAACAATGCCCTATCAGCTCTTTTACCTGAATAATAGCCTTAGCCAATTTATCGGCTTCTTTTTTTGAAATTCTCAACACATAAAAGGAGAGACGTTGAGCTGTCTTTAAGCCGATACCCGGCATTTTTTTAAATTCTTTTATTAAATCTTCGAGAGCTCTAATTGACAATGCCTCTTCAAATCTCCTTACATTAATCCGGGTATTTTTAAGCTTCCGGTGACCTTGGACATAGCCTCAGTAATCATTTCCTGGGCATTCTCAAGCGCCTTATTAATAGCAGCCGTCACCAGGTCCTGAAGCATGTCGATGTCGTCCGGATTCACCACCTCAGGATCAATTTTTATCTCAAGAATTCGTTGTTTGCCATTAGCCTTTACCTTAACCATACCTCCACCGGCTTCAGCCTCTACCGTCTGCGTTTCCACTTCTTTTTGTACACGAAGCACCTTAGCCTGCATTTCCTGGGCTTGCTTCATCATTTGATTAAAACCTTTCATCTTTTCCCTCCCTATGCAGGTGCACCTGCCGGCACCTTAAATTAAATTATAAACTATCAATTTATTCTCGAATTAATCCTTATGGCGAAAGGAAACCCTGGTTTGAATTATTTGCGCCGAAAACGTCTCCATAGCCGTCTTTATTATAGGATATTTATTTATAATATCATCAATAGGGATAACATCAATATACTCAGGCGGCTCAGGCGCACGATTTGCTTCCTCTTGAGATGACACATCATTATTCGGCTTTAACCCCTTTTGGGCACGGCACGTTACCCGGTAATTTTCCCCAAAAATTTGACAAGCCCATTTTTGTAACAACAATTGATTGCTTTTTTGTTTTATTGTATCAAGGTAAAAAGGAGGACTCTCCGGAAACAAAAGAGAAATGGTATCATCAGCAGATGAATCAAAAGTTGCCTTCTGAAGGATTGGAACCAAGGTTTTTTTCTCTTTTTTAATTCCTTCTTTGAGCATAATCCATTTTTGCTTAAAAGAAATTGAGGAGGGTGCAGGGGAAGGGGACTTGGTTAATGGAGTTGCATCTGAAGGGGGCTCGGTTAATGGGGGTGCAGGTGAAGAAGGCTCGGTTAAGGGAGGTTTAGTTGAAGAAGGTTCTCTTGATGGAAGAGCAGTTGAGGCAGAAGATGCTTTTTCATCTGAAGGAGGATTTTTAGCGAGGGACTCTTTTAAGGAAAGATCGTTCCCTTTTTCCATACTTTTCTGATAATTAATAGGGGGCTTCTTTTCTGAGGGAGGCTTTTTTCTTTTTCCCACATTTTCCTCTGGGAAAGGCACCGCCTCTTCCTGGAAAACCTTTTCTAGGGCAGATAACCGTTGAAGAATCTTTCCCAGGGAAGCAACTTTTTTCATTTCCGCCAATTGGACCAGCATCATTTCTAAAATGATGTGTGCTTGAGAAGATCCCCTCATCTGGTCCATGCATTGAGTCAGCAAACAAAAATATTGCTGTAGGTCTTCCTCGGAAACGAGATCACTTTGCTTTTTTAAAAGCTCCATTTCTTCCTGAGGAATATCCAGTAAAGAATCACGATCTTGACAGGTTTTGTAAATAATCAAATCTCGCAGATATTGCAACAACTGTTCGGTAAAATAATGCAGATCATATCCTCTTTCCAAAACCTGAGCCACACCGGAAAGAATATGTTCCGGCTTTCGATCAAATACGGCTTGCCAGAGGGAAAAAATTTGGTCTCTTTTCACAATTCCCAACAAGTAAAGCACTTCATCGTATTGGACTTCGCCGTCACTAAAGGCAATAACCTGATCCATGATACTTTCAGCATCTCGCAAGCTTCCATCGGCAGCCCGAGCAATAAGAGTAATAATTTGAGGCGTAATTTTCTGCTCCTCGGCCAGGGCCAGGGTTTTTAACGTATCGGTGATTTCTTTTATGGAGAGTCGTTTAAAATCATAGCGTTGACAACGGGATAAAATCGTAGCCGGAATTTTATGAGGCTCAGTGGTGGCAAAAATAAAAATAGCGTGGCCGGGTGGCTCTTCCAGGGTTTTAAGAAGCGCATTGAAGGCTGCTGTGGATAACATATGCACTTCATCTATGATATAGATTTTATAACGGCTGACAGTGGGCATGTAGCGAATTTTATCCCGCAGGTCCCGAATATCATCAACACTGTTGTTGGAGGCTCCATCAATTTCTAAAATATCAACCGAATTACCATTTGTGATATCCCGGCAAATATCACATGTATTACAAGGTTCTGCTTTTTTGGAATTTTGACAATTAAGCGATTTGGCTAAAATCCTTGCTGTAGTGGTTTTCCCTACTCCTCGAGGCCCGGTAAAAAGGAAAGAGTGGGCAACCCGCCCGGATAAGATGCTGTTTTTCAGCGTCTTAGTGATATGTTGCTGTCCTATGACCTCGCAAAAATTTTTAGGACGATATTTTCTGGCTAAAACAAGATATGACATATGACATTAGGTGATGTTGAAAAAATTAAGGGTCGTGCACCCAACTTCGATTGCCCTTTTACGGAAACTCCACAGACAGCTTACTCCCCCCAGGCGCCCCTACGGCACACAGAAGCTTTTACTTACCGCTGCTACCTTCCGGTCCTGACGGGGTTAGGTAAAGTTCTGTTGCGTAGGACCTGAAGATCAACGCAATTGCCTGAAAGCAAACCAATAAAAGTGAACAACCTCCATTGGGAATTCAGCCCCGCTATAGCGGATTTCGGGTTATAAGACACCGCTAACGCCCCGCCTAGCACGACCCAATTCAATTTTTAAAAAATATTATGGCGGAGAGAGAGGGATTCGAACCCTCGAGGCAGCTATTAACCACCCACACGATTTCCAGTCGTGCTCCTTCAGCCTCTCGGACATCTCTCCTCGTGAATAAGCCTTTAATACATATATAATCACTCTTTACTCTTTTACTCCTTAATAACCTAATTTTTTTTCTTTAACCATCAGCCGACCCCAGGAAACAGCCGCCATATAGTTTTATAAAAAATGGCGGAGAGGGTGGGATTCGAACCCACGTGCCCTGCTCATCACAGAGCAAGTCGATTTCGAGTCGACCCCGTTACGGCCAGACTTCGGTACCTCTCCTTATATTATTATCTCGCACCTGAGCAAAAAAAGTTTGAAGTAAAAACAAGGCCTCGGATCTTCTCACCCCTTCAGTAATCAAAAGCTTTTCTCCTGCCCAAATTACAGATGCCCCAATTTTTGATCGGATAGCGCCTGTTTTAGGCTCCCGAAGGGCATAGATGATTTCCCCCATCCTGGTTAACAGAATGGCGCCAAGACACATAATACAAGGCTCCACAGTAACATATATTCTACATTCCGAAAGACGCCAATCACCCAAAGTTAAGCCTGCCTGGCGAATAGCTAAAATCTCCGCATGTGCAGTAGGATCTTTGGTTTGTTCTACCTGATTATGCCCCCGCCCAATAATCAACTCCCCTTGTACCACTACCGCCCCAATGGGAACTTCCTGCTCGCTTAAGGCGGCTTTGGCTTCTTCTAAAGCCGCGTCCATAAAGAATTCATGAGGATATATCGTCTTGTTTTGCATACCGAGATCGTTTTAGTATACACTTTCAATTCAAATTTTTCAACTATATTTAAAGTTAGTCAGCAATTCCAAATTCACTATTGGTTATGTATCGCAGGGCTTTTTATATTTGCAATGCAGGACTTTTTATATATGTAGTGCAGGACTTTTAATATTTGTAATACAGGATTTTTATATTCTTAGTACGGGTCTTTTTATATATGTAGCGCAGGGCGTTAGCCTTGCCGAAGCCCTGCCAAAGGATATCTGTTAAAAGGCTAATATATTGTAAAAAAGAAAGGAAGAAGTTGTTATAGGCTGAATAACCTTATTAAAATAAAACGCCTCATCATATTTTATTTTTGTTGAAGTATTCGTATAGAAGGGAATACGCAAGCATAGTATACTTTATCCCTCCAATAACTTTGCGAATATAAATAAGAAAGGGCGTTATCCGAAATTCGCCAATCCTTTTGTAATAGATCAGGTGCATCAATATCTAAAATATTAGTTACCGCTATAAAAGGATCAATTGTTAAGTTATCAAATTCAGGGGTTATTCCTATACCCTCTCTATCGATATTATCTGCATGATATACTATTGCCCTTGTTATAAAAAACCCATCGCCTCTTTTATGTTTAAAATATGAAACCGCTCTGTTTTTCCCAAAGGTTGTACTTCCTATTTGTGTTGCTTCATCAAAATATGTTAATCCAAAAACTAATATCTCTGCTGCACTCCCAGTATAACTGGATGTTAATATATACATATTACTTGAATCGAAAACATCTTCATTTCCGTATAAATAACTTGAGTCTCCTAATTTATATTCTTCGTCTATCTGTTGCCCGGCTATCCGACATAACGTGGTTTCTATAGGCACATTTGTTACAAAATAGTCTAAAATGGCCATTGATTCATCTATTGATCCTCCTCCATTAACTCTAAGATCAAAAATCAATTTATCACATCCCTCCTGGGTTATATAAAAATTGATTGTTTCAGTCACTCTTTCAGCCGTACCTTGAACAAATTTGTCAAATGCAATATATAATATAGATGGAGAGTACCACCTGACGACCAAATTTTCTTCTGTTTCAAGCCTGTTAATCAAATCAGATATCTCGGATGAGTCTAAATATTTAGTATAGATATCGTCTGGAGAGCGATATGAATCAACATAACTTTCCAGGGTCTGCCCTTCATATGGAACTTGAACTAAATCATTATCAAAATAATATTTAACGAATATGTTATAGGCTCCTTGTACTATTTCTGTCTCATTTGTCCCCGAATCCTCAGGAATATTCACATGTTCACTACTCCCGCCATTGCTTCCACATCCGGCTATAACAGGGCAAAAACATAAACAAACGACAAGAAACTCTTTAATCAATTGAATTTTTGATAATTGCATAAGTTCAGCCAGGTTTTATTGGCTAATATTGAATATTAAAGGATTACTCAACGTCATTCCTAATACCCACTGACTTTTTTATGAAAAGAGGATTTAAAACTCCAATATTTATCGGTTCTATTTAAATAAAGTTACTACAAGGCGAGTGAAAGATAATAAAGGCAAATATTCCATGTGGAAGGGAAAAACCGAAGGGGATAAAGTGCTAACTGCCGGCAATATTATACAAAACGCTACCCATGAAAAATAAAGGGATTAGGCGAAATTCCCCTAACCCCTTATTATTCAAATGCGCCCAGGGTGATTCGAACACCCGACCTACGGATTCGTAGTCCGTCACTCTATCCATCTGAGCTATGGGCGCATGGCTATCTTTATTACCATTTTCCCCCATATATGTCAACTATACTTTTTTGTTTATCACCAATTCTCATTTCATCAATTTCTCTATAGAGAAGGATTTCAGCCCTGACAAAAAACCTTAGCGTTAGAGTATGGGCTAGGCTAAGGTCTTGCACTATAGGCTTGTTTCTGAGCTTAAAATACTGCAATATTATTCACTTATGTTTTTTTACTGAAACAGGTTTCATAGTATGCATTTTTATTCATATATAAGCTAACCTCTTATATTTAAATAAAAAAAATAGCCTTGTAATGAAAAATTTAATAACAAAAACACCAAGGCTTTTTAGGTAATATCCTTTACCCGACAGATATAAAAAATTAAATGATTATTAACATGGCGAAGACTTTTCTTTGTAATGCATTGAATTGTCAACACTTTTTTATTATAAGAAACCCTCCGGTAAATTAGTTGTTGATATTTTAAGTATTGGTATACAGATTGCAGATAATATCGATCACGAGACATATTTATAAAAAAATTTATTAAGGAATGGTTTAGTTGGGAAATCCATTCCATGCCAATCTATTCTAGGGGGGGATTACATGTCTTATAATACATTTTCTCGGGCACCAACATAATCTTTAATACTTTTTATCCTACTTATCATTTTCTATTTCTACCTATTTGTTGTATAGACTTGATTAATTGTAGGTTATAGTTGATATGGCTAAATGGCATTTTATTCTCGAGGAAAGGTAAAAAAATGAAAGAAAATGGTCTTTGGAAATTTGTAATACTTGTTGTTTTGATATTGGCAATTTGCCCCTTGATAGGGATAAATGGATCAGTCTCTGCATATTATTCGTCCCCTTATACGGGTTATTCATCCCCGTATACAAGTTCACCTTATTCAGGCGCCGGATATTATCCTTACTCCGGAGCTTATTCGGGGTATTCCTCATATACAGGATATTCGCCCTATAGCAGCACCCCTTATAGCGGCTACAGCAGTTATGGAGCATACAGCCCTTATAGCAGCACCCCTTATAGCGGCTACAGCCCTTATAGCGGCTACAGCCCTTATAGCGGCTACAGCCCTTATAGCAGCAGTCCTTATAGCGGATATAGCCCTTATAGCAGCAGCCCTTACAGCGGCTACAGCAGTTATGGGGGATACAGCCCTTATAGCAGTTATGGTAGCTCCGGGGGATACAGCCCCTATAGCGGTTATGGGGCATATGGCCAATATGGGGGGACTACTCCCTATTATAGCGGATATGGTGCTTCCGGTGGTTATGGATTATCCTCCCTTGGTGGACTTTATGGAGGTTTATCCGGCCTCGGCAGCCCTTATGGGTTATCTTCTTTAGGCGGCCTTTATGGAAGTTCGGGTGGTCTGGGTGGCTATGGATTATCCTCCCTTGGTGGACTTTATGGAGGCTTATCCGGACTCAGCAACGCTTATGGGTTATCTTCTTTAGGCGGCCTTGGGGGCGGCCTTGGGAGTGTTTTATCCAGTGGTCTCAGCACCCAGGCTCTAAATCCTTATGGTCTGGGAGGACTTGGATCTCTTGGCAGCACATTCGGCCTGCAAAATCTTTTCTATACTATTTCGGGCCCAGGTGGAATAGAATACCAAGTGCCATTTCTCGATATAGCACCAACTCTGGGAATAAGTTCTTTATATGGTCAACTATTCCCTTCTATTTTTGGAACCTCTACCACAGGGAATACAGATAATACTGCTACTACCAATGGCACAGGATTTTACTACTTCTAATGCAACAGGATATTTTATAATCTAAAATTGAAAATAAAGCCCGCTTTATAAAATTTTTATAAGGCGGGCTTTATTTATATTGTATTTTTTTTAAATATTGTTGAAAGCAATAATAACCCAACTGCCCACAAGCCGCGCCAATATCCCTTCCTTTACTTCTTCTCACTGTAACCGTCAAATCATACCCCCTCAAAATCTCTTGAAATTGCTCCAGGCACAATTCCGAACATTCATTATAGGGAAGAGAAGGGTCAGGGTTATAGGGTATTAAATTTACTTTACAGGGAATCCCGCGAAGCCCCCGCCTAAGTTGTCTTGCTGCTTCAGGCGAATCATTCACCCCACCTATGAGAATATACTCAATACTAATTTTTTGGCGGGAAGGAAGCGGAAAATCTCTAAGCGCTTGAAAAACAGATTCTAAGTTGTATTGCCTGTTAATAGGCATTAAGGTGTTACGAATCGTATCAGAAGGCGCATTGATAGAGACAGCCAGATTGACTCCCAATTTTTCCTTTTGTAGTTGGTATAATTGTGGAACCAGTCCGGCCGTAGACAGGGTAATCCGGCGAGGGGAAATATTAAGCCCCAGGGGTGAACTTATAAGACGAATAGCTTGAATGGTATTTTGATAATTATCCAGGGGCTCGCCCATACCCATTAAAACAATATTTAGATTTTTTTTATCTGAAGGCAGGCGCTTTTTTACCTGAAGGACTTGATCAACGATTTCGTGGATGAGCAAGTTCCGGACAAAGCCCATTCGAGCAGTTAAACAGAATCGGCACCCTTGTCGGCAACCTACTTGGGTAGAAATACATAAGGTAAGACGATCCTGCTCCGGAATAAGAACACTTTCAATTTCCAATCTGTCCGACAGACGAAATACATATTTACATGAATTATCTTTGGCCATTCTGGTAGTGGTCAACGAAATTTCAGAAACATAATATCTTTCAGCCAATTTATTGCGGCAGGGCTTAGAAATATCAGTTGCCTGAGCAAAATCTGTTATGCCCCTCTGCCAAATCCAAATGGCGAGTTGTTTAGCATGATATGATTTTTCTCCCATCTCCTCCAGAAGCTTCTCTAACTCTGGAAAAGAAAGCGTTTTAAGGTCTTTCTTCATGCTCTTATCATATCATTCCCCCGAATTAAGAACAATATATGGCATCAAAGCCTCACGCTGCATAAAATTGTAAAATCATCAGTTTTTAATAATGAGCAAAAAATAAGGTTTCTACCTGAAGACAAAGCCCTGTGTGAGGAATGAAGACAGTAGAGAAGTATTGTAGGAATAAATATTTTGGGCTGTCGGAAATCCTGAATATCCGGTCAAGTAATTAAATGGGGAACCAAGATAGCTAAATGGCCAAGATACCGGAGAAGGTAAACTTGTATCCAGCAAAAAAGATGAAGTCCTCAGAGAGGAAAAAGGCTGCCAAAAGTCCGTGAGACCTAAAATCTGTGCGACTACACCAGGTGAAAAAATTTCGCTTTGAGTGGCCTGTGGGATTCCCAAGATAGATCCATTGATTGTTGCCGTGAGATTCTGCGGCTGTTGGAGGCTTGTGGCCAGATTAGTCCCTAAAATTCGGGGTACAATCGGGAGGGGGAAAACCGGCATAACCGGAAATGATGTCGCCGGAGCAAAGCCGTTCATCATAGCAATCCGTGACCCAAGGACCTGGGCCGGGGCTACTGTAGCTACCGCAGCCTTGACCGCGGCGTAGGCGTCAACCATACCCCAACCATAATACTCGTCCCATCCGACGGTCCCCAAATCCTGAGCTGTAGATTCCAGAATAGACCTTACTTCAGCCGAGGTTAATGCCCCGCCGCTGGCTGAAACTACCAGGGCGGCTACAGCACTGACATTGGCCGCAGCCCAAGAAGTCCCCTTCCCCATGTAAAAGCCAAAATTTTGAAAATTTTCGCCGTCATGGGATTGCTGCAAAATTCCATCGGGGTAGCCGTCAAAATTTTGGTCTACAGTTAAATCTCCCCCTGGTGCGCAAAGGTCAATAGACGGACCATAGTTAGAATAATCCCCCAGGGTACGATCGATCCGAACTCCACTTACTGAAATGCAAGCAGGGTAAGCCCCGGGATAGTTCGGGAGATTCGTCGAATAGTTCCCTGCTGAACATATTAAAAGGCACCCGTTGTCAGCAGCATAATTCACTGCCTCTTCTAAAGCCAATGTAGGATTATCTCCGAATCCAAGGCTTAAATTGAGGATATAAGCGCCATTATTGACTGCAAAATAAATCCCGTCTATGATATCGGTTAAAGTCCCGTTTCCGACATTATCCATCACTTTTACCGGCATTATGGTAGCTCCGAAAGCACCGCCTGCCCCGCCAAACAGATTATTAGTAGACTGGGCTATGGTGCCGGTAATATGAGTGCCGTGTCCCTCATCATCATCCGGATTGGGATCATCATTAACAAAATCATAACCCGCTACAAAACTGGTAGCAGCTAAATCCGGAGCTAGAGAATAAATATCAAAATTTTCACAAGCTACACCTGTGTCCAGGACAGCTACAATCACTCCAGACCCCGTACTGATGTCCCAGGCAAAATTCATATTCATAGCCCCCAGGTGCCACTGGTAACCAAAAAGCGGGTCATTAGGCAATAAATTAACTTGCCCGAGCAAGTTAGATTCGGCATAATAAATGAACGGTTCTGCTCTTAAAAGAGCGACTATTTGTGTAGATGAAATTGGACTAAGCACATAACATCTTCGAATCCCCGAGTAGGGGCTGAAGGAAATTTCTCTAAGACCATATTTAGCGTAAATAGCCCAAATTTGATTTTTCAAAATTCCTATTTTAAATTTTAGCAAAATTTCCTGGGGTATGATTGCCGGCCTGACCGTATTGATAGTATACCGAGATCTCATTATTTGAATTGGTATAGAGTAAGGGCTTTGGGAAAACCCGAGATTGGGTAAAAACAGGAATAAAATAACACTTAAAACCAGGCAAAAGATAGGGAAGGCCGGGCTTTTCTTTGGCATGTTTTTCTCCATTATTAGAATACTTTTCAAAAGGTATCTTACGAAAATCCGCCTCAGAACCTATAATCCCAAACCCTAATTAAAAGAACTCCCTTTGCCTTCTTAGAAAAAAAAATGTAATCGAAAAGCCAATCTTATTAAGCGCTTTATGTGCCCCTCATAATAAAAAAATATTATAAAAAAATACTCTCACTCTATTTTAGGGAGGAGAGCATTTTGAATATTCGCGAAGAGTTGCATCCCGGTGCTAAAACCAAGATGTCAAAGCCTGGATGCAACCCTTCTGGAGTCAGGGACTAGTTTTGGGGGGGAGTTACTACTAACCCCTGACTCTTTCTTCTTTCTTTAACCTACTCTTTTCTTTAACCTATACTTTTCTTTAACCTACATTTAATTATTAAATTTTATTTTTTCTTTACTTTATGTTCTGTACTCTTTACTTTATCATTACCTAACTCTATTATTACCTAATAATTTAAATAAAAGGAAAATATGCCTCAGCTACGCCAACAACAGCAGTTGTATCAACCGGTGATTCAACCTCTGGAGTAAGTGTAGGGGAAGAAAGTAAGCTGGATAAAAGCGAAGACTGTAATCCTGAAATTCCCAGTGCTCCACTAGCCAATAATTGAAACCCGTATGGGTCTAACTCGCTTGATGATAAACTGTCTAGGGATAAAGCCGATAAACCTCCCAAACTGTTCGATCCGAGCAAATTATAAAGCCCCAAATTTCCTGACCCATACAACCCAGAACTTCCTAAACCATATAATCCTAAATTTCCTAATCCATATAATCCCGATAATCCATAACTTCCTAAACCGTATAATCCAGACAACCCAGAGCTTCCTAACCCGTATAATCCTAAGCTTCCTAAACCCGATAATCCCGATAATCCATAACTTCCTAAACCATATACTCCGGACAACCCAGAACTTCCTAACCCGTATAATCCTAAGCTTCCTAAACCCGATAACCCCGATAATCCATAACTTCCTAAACCATATAATCCGGACAACCCAGAGCTTCCTAACCCGTATAATCCTAAGCTATTAAAAGGACTGTATAAACCACTTAAACCCAATCCATAACTACCCGATCCTAAACCTGATCCTAATCCATATAATCCTATTCCTCCATAAGAAGAATAAGGGTACCCATAACTACTATAATAACTACCAGAAGAAGAATAGGGATAGCCATAATTACTATATGGTGAAGTATAACTGCTGTATCCCCCATATAATCCATAATACGCCATACTCTGTACAGGCCAAGCAAATACCATAGCCATCAAAACAATCGCTATTACCTTTAATATTTTCATACTCCCTCTATTTTATTTAACCCCATAAAATTTTTGCCCAAAACAAAAAGGTAAAAATTTCAAATTTTCATTTTTCTCATTTATTCCGATAACCTGTTTAATTTTATTATTTTTTATGTGCAAGGTGTATGCCATTTTGCCGTGATTTTTTTCACAACACCTCTGTTTATATTATGTTTATATATGAGTCTGTTGATTTAGTCCAAAATTGAATAATTTTCCGAAAAATAGCAGTCATAACTTTTTGTTTTTATTGAACTACAATTTTGCCATTTTCTCAAAATCATAGTAAATCAACAGAATCATATATTGTGAAATATTAGGGGGTAAAAACAAAAAAGCTGAGGTATCATCCACGTCTAAAACAGATGACCAAAAGAAGCAAATATGTAAATATCCCAGGGAATAAAATTAAACCTATTGAAAACAAAGCACTCTTAATAGACATAGATCTTACGCATTACCATAAATTTTATGATGAATTAAAATTACTAACAGCTCAATGCCATTGACTTAAGGAATTCTCCCTTGTCATTTCGAGGAGCATTAGCGACGAGAAATCTTTAAAGGTAGAGAGTAACAAGATTTCTCATGGAGTTTACACTGAACGTAGTGAATGTGTTCGAAATAACAAAAAAACGATTATCAGAGCTTAAGTTAATGACATTGACTAACAGCGAGAAGAAATCAAAAAGAGATAAGATACGAACAAGAAAAAAAATTAAAAGAATTAATGGATAAAGCTTTTTCGAGAATAAAGATTGATATAATCGCTGATTTTTAATAAGTCTTCATTCTTAATACTAAAAAATTTTACCCCCACCTCTTTCCAAGGGAGACGCAGATGTTCTCTCGACCATTTAATTTCACCCAGAATAGGAACGGGATCTGCAGAAAAGGGGAGCAGCATATTCAAATTTACATAAGGGAGAATTTTCGTTGAATCATCAACTATTAATTTTATTCCTTCTTTGCTCAAATCCATACCCCGAGAAATCATTTCTTTTTGAAACAATTTATCATGGATTTCTTGAAAATAATATTTTACAGGAATTTTTGTAGCAGCCCGGATTTCTTTCCTGCGATCATCATGATAAAATGTACCATCAGGAGAAAAATTTTCAAAAATTTTATTAACTTGGATACTTTCTATTAAAGCAGATAAATTTTTTTTAATAAAAAATTTTAAGGAGCATTCACATAGCCCACCCTGTTGAGAAATTTCTTCAACATTCTGCGCGAGTAGCCGAAATAAAAAAATAATTTTTATAGAAGGGGCAAGTCTTCTTAGTTGCCTAAAAATGACCATTTCTTCTTCCTTGGAGAAGACAGAACTAATGAGCAAAAGATCATATTTTTGAATCTGAATCATAATTTTTGCCGTTTCAAGATTTTCAGCGACATCAATATAATGACCATCCATTAACAAGTAATTACAAATGTAATCAGTAATGGAATCTTTGCTCACTAAAAGTATTAATAATTCTTCCATTCAGGATCTATCTCCTCAAATTTTTCCACTAACCGCCAATGATTAACCCTGTTTTGGGAACCGCTTTCCCCAGTAAAACTCTTGTCTCCCCATTGTGGGGGATGCCCAAAATTTATAAACTTTTTATGCCAGGGTATTCTGCTCGCTTTTTTAACTATTCATTCTTTGTGCAAAAAAAATACCAAGTAATTTTGCAATCTCGCTTATGTATAAATTTCAGCTTACCCTTTTATCTATAATTATATGAGGATGAATAATTATTTTTGGTATAAAGCATGTTTCTGTATACTCCATAATTTCTATGAATTATTTCATAAGGTCTATGGAGTTCAAATTTTGCTTAAATCCTTTTTTTTCACCCAAGTCCAAATTATAACTTTCGTGAGTCTTTGTACCAAATCCCAACCCACTCTTTGTGTGTGTCTACCTGAACTGTTTGCAAGGAAAGGTCTGAATACCGGCTTAAAATATCTTGTCGCTGGTTATATCCAATACCTGTTAAGATAAGTGACGCCCCTGGCTTTAATAATGATTTAAGATTTTCTTTAGCCTTAAGCAGAAGGTTGGTATGGAGATTGGCTATAATTACATCAAAAGTATCTGCCAAAGGAGCAGTCAAAATATCTGCCCTGATTAAGGTGATTTCTCCTTGAACATGGTTCCGCTCAATATTTTTTTTACAGCAGGCATCACCATAGAATCATGATCCATAGCCAAAATTTTCTTTATCCCCAGCAAAGAGGCCGCGATAGAAATAATTCCTGATCCGCATCCAACATCAATGAGACTGTTAATACTTTCCCTATTTTGGCAAACCCACTGAAGGCAGAACTGGGTTGTAAAGTGATGCCCCGTCCCAAAAGCCATTCCGGGATCAATCTTGAGGACCTTCTCCCCAGGCCTGGCGCTGTCGGAAATCCAGACTGGTTCGATAACCAGGGTATTGCCGAAATGAATTGGTTGAAAATGGTCTTTCCATTGATGTAAATATTCATCTTCATTAATTTTTTTGGTTTTGATTTCTTCTAAAGAAACATCAAAACCCAAATCCCTTAACGAGGAAAGATACATCCGCATCTTGTTTTTAATCTTTTTCCGGTCAGATTCATAAGGGAAAATTCCATACAAAAACAACGAGGAACTATCAATCAAAAAATTAGTGTACACGGCCGTGGCTCCTAACTCCTGCAACCTATTAACGCAAGCATCTTCTATTTGAGAGGAAATTGGTACGACTACTTGCAGCCATTTCATGAAAAGATCACCCCCACCTTAGCCCTTATAAATTTTAGATAACATCATCTATGACTCTGTTGATTTAGTCCAAAATTGAGTGTTTTTTGCGAAAAGAGTACTCATAACATATTGTTTTTATTAAAATACAATTTTGGTAATTTTATAAAATCATAGTAAATCAACGGAGTCATCTATGCTCCCTGGCATAATCAATAATCCACTGCGAATACCTGGCGATCCGACAGATTTTATCAATATATATATCTACTTCCTCTGGCCCACTAAGCATATGATTTTGTTGGAGCATGCCGGGTACCAAGATGGCACAAAAAAAGGGAATCTTTCGCATTTTACATGCCTGAATGCCTTTTTTATCATCGATTATTACCGAGGCTGCATCCAAAAAATACCATAGTTCAATACTGCTCTTTTCTCCTGTCCCCAAATTAGAGATAGGGAGCTGATATGCTCTGGGTACAGGGCAAATGACTATATCTTTACTCCGGACTAAATTTTTAATCTGTTGAGCATCATCAGACAAGGATAAGCCTGTACATTCTTTGTAAACATGGGGAGAGATAACCAAATACACTATCCGGCTAAAAAGAGGCAGCAAGGCAACCTTGCTTAAATAAATTAAGGAAGAACTGTCGGCGACAATAGTTTGCATTGGAGGAAAAAATTAATTTTTTTTTAATGATAAAAAAAATATGGTATACTAATTCATCTCATTTTGAAAGGATATTTTTTATGCCTGCGCATATTTTTTCTTCAAAAGGACCCCGTTTAGAAAACATTGCTATTGTTTTGGCATCTCCTAAAAACCCTGGAAATGTGGGAGCGGTTGCTCGAGCTATGAAAAATATGGGTTTCCGGGATTTACGATTAGTAAATCCACTTTCCCTCACCTGGCAGGATGCCATACGGATGGCTTGCGGTGCAGAAGATTTGTTAGAAAAAGCTCAAATAACAGGCAGCCTGGCAGAAGCTTTC
This sequence comes from Pseudomonadota bacterium, assembly GCA_030625085.1. Classification (GTDB taxonomy): domain Bacteria; phylum SZUA-182; class SZUA-182; order DTGQ01; family DTGQ01; genus DAOURK01. The sequence goes on along the minus strand of DAOURK010000065.1, from coordinate 1,931 downwards.
GCGGACATAGACTGGGTTATTGGTACGAGTGCGCGAAAAAGACGTTATAATAAAAATGTATTTTTACCGCGAGAAATCATCGATCATACTGTATCGATAAGTCACAAAAATAAGGTAGCCTTTCTCTTCGGATCGGAAAAATACGGGTTGACTACTGAAGAAATAAGTTTCTGTAACCAATTGGTGAGCATCCCGACCCAAAAAAATTTCTCCTCATTAAATCTTTCCCAGGCAGTTCTTATAATAGCCTGGGAACTTTCTCAAGCCCAAGAAAATAATTATGAATTGCCGTATCAGCCGAAGCTGGCTTCTCATAAAGAGCTTCATGATTTATTCCTTCATCTGGAAAAAGTGCTTATGGAAATTGAATTCATAACTGAGGAAAATTCCAGACACATGATGCTTTCCATAAAAACTATGGTCCGCCAAAAAACACTCAGCTCTCGGGAAGTTAAAATTCTTCGAGGGGTTTTACGCAACCTGCGCAGATCCAACAAACTTTCATCTGCTAATGTTGAAATCACAAATTGTTCTCAATAATAATATTCAGTTAAATCAAAACTATGAACTTTCAGGGGAAACCTTTCAATCACTCTTGCTTTGGGAACCCCACAGAGGAGAGATTGTCAGCATCCAGGATATATCTTCGGAAAGTTTTCGGGCTCGAATTACAGAGCTGGCCTCCGAAAAAGCAATAGTCCATGTTTTCGATAGAAGAAAGACCGCCGGAGAAAATAAAGTAAAAATTATGCTCCATCAGGCTTTACCTGAAAAAGAGCGGATGGAATGGATTATTCAAAAGGCAACAGAACTTGGTGTTCACACTATTGTCCCTTTTAAATCTCAAAGATCCATCTCCTTAGAGCAGAGAGAACAGAAACAAAAAAAAGCCCACTGCTGGCCTCAAATTGCTTTACGAGCCGCCAAGCAGTGCCGTCGTCCGGATATCCCCCGGATTTTACCCTTTTGTTCCTTTCAAGAATCTTTACATTTTGCTCAACCCAGCCAAGTTCGAATTTTCCTTTGGGAAAAACCATCAGATGCTGCTAACTTAGGAGATTTGTTACATAAAAATTTGAGCGCCGAAAAAATTTCTCTTATGATTGGCCCTGAGGGAGGATTCTCTGATCAGGAACTTGTCCTGGCTCGGCAGACAGGATTTAACCCTGTTCATTTAGGACCTCGTATTTTACGAACAGAAACTGTACCTGTGGTTGTCTTGAGTATACTTCAGTTTATGTTAGGGGACATAAAATAGATCTGACTATTATAATTCAGCCTTTTTTATTGCTTTAAGAAGGGTCTAATCACCTTTTTCATCACCCAGTCATAATTAGGCGGTGTTTCGGAATGAGCCATCTGGCCCAGAACATAAACAGATTCTCCTTGGCAGTATTTATGTATCCGCTCCAGCAGATTGAGCGATCGTTCTTGAAATTCTTGGTCAGTAAGGTTTTCATCAAAACGATTTGAAAAATATTCCTTACAAAAATTAAGAATAGTGACAATTTCCGGATATCCCATTATAAACCTCCTCGAAAAAGTAATAGTTAAGATAATTCATCCACTGGAATATTTTATTTATTTTCTGTATAGCAATTTTTATGCCAAAATATTTTTTATTTGCACACCTGAATAACTTATTGAAATGTATACATAAATAAAACAGCCCCCTCAATCACCTCGAGCTAATTAGTTTATACCCTGCTCAGTTAGATAAGATTTATTAGATGAGATGTTTATTTTTTTATCAGAAAAATAAATTTTTCAAAAATGATAGGAGAACTGAATTTCTGGGTTTTCGATATAAGGCGAAAAATGGAACTTGCCCCGCCTGGAATCACTTGCAGGGCAAGGGTTTTCAAGGGCTGTTTGATATAAGGGATTTTTTGGAACTCGGTATAAGTCTTTGATATATAAGGAATTAAATA
>DAOURK010000119.1 GCA_030625085.1 Pseudomonadota bacterium | reverse complement strand
CGATAAAATCTTCGTTATCGCTGACGTTAAGGTCGTCTTCCCATGATCAACATGCCCTATCGTCCCTACATTTACGTGCGGCTTCGTCCTCTGATACTTCTCTTTGGCCATTTATCTCTTCCTCCAAATATTTTTTATTTTTTTTTCTTAATATGAGATATAGCTTTTATATATTAATATGGAACAATTTAGTAACCATGAATTTTTGTCAGTATTTGTTCGGAAATGGTAGCCGGGACCTCATCATACTCACTACACTCCATAGTAAAGGTGCCCCTTCCCTGTGTTAAGGAACGAATCCTTGTTGAATAACCAAACATCTCAGCCAGAGGAATTTTAGCCTCAATTGATTGAATACCGGCTTTTGAGCTTAGGTTTTCTATTCTTCCCCGTCGTGCATTCACATCCCCTATAACCTCTCCCATATACTCCTCAGGAATAATAATCTCAACGTCCATCACAGGCTCTAATAATATGACCTCAGCATTTTTGAGGCCGTTCTGAAAGGCCATTACAGCCGCAATACGAAAAGCAATATCTGATGAATCTACCTCATGAAAAGAACCGTCCAAAACTGTAGCCTTTATATCCACCATCGGATATCCCGCTAACATCCCTGTTTCCATGGCCTGAACAATTCCCTCCCGTACAGCCGGGATATACTCCTTGGGGACAGCTCCTCCTACAACGGAACTCTCAAAATTAAATCCATCTCCACGACGTGCAGGTTCAATTAATAATTTTACATGGCCATATTGCCCGCGTCCTCCGGTCTGTCGAATAAACTTTGCTTCTCCTTTAATCTTTTTACGAATAGTTTCTTTATAGGCCACTTGTGGTTTGCCGATATTTGCTTGAACCTTAAATTCTCTTAGCATACGTTCCGACAAAATCTCTAAATGTAATTCACCCATACCGGAAATAATCGTCTGCCCTGTCTCCTGATTGACGGTAAATTTAAAGGTTGGATCTTCTTGAGCCAATTTATAAAAAGTTGAAGTCAATTTATCTTGATCAGCTTTTGTTTTTGGTTCTATGGCTACATAAATTACCGGCTCAGGGAAATTTATTCTTTCCAAAACTATTGGCTCATCTTCATCACACAAAGTATCGCCGGTCCCTGTCTTTTTTAACCCCGCCACTGCAACAATATCACCTGCAGATACTCTTGAAATATCCTCCCATTTATTTGCATGCATATGCAAAAGGCGCCCTACACGTTCACGATAATCTCTGTTTGCATTATATATATATGATCCGGACTTTAAACTTCCCGAATATAAACGGATAAAGGTTAGTTGCCCTACAAAAGGATCATTCCAAATTTTAAAGGCAAGAGCTGACAAAGGCCCTCTTTCAGATGCCGTCCTTTTTACTTTTTCTTTAGTCTTGCAATGAATACCCTCCACTGGAGGAACATCTATAGGGTTTGGTAGATAGTCAACCACTGCGTCTAATAATAACTGTACGCCTTTATTTCTGAAGGCCGCCCCGCACAATACGGGTATTAAAGAAAGATTTAAGGTTGCTGCCCTTATACCCTTTCGGATTTCTTCTTCAGTCAAATTACCATTCTCTAAATATGATTCTGTAAGCTCTTCAGTTTGCTCAGCCACCATCTCAACTAATTTATTTCGATAATCTTGGGCTGTTTTTTTTAATTCAGCAGGAATTTCTCCCTCCCGAACTACCGCCCCCAATTCATCGGTATCATAAAAAAGGGCTTTCATTGTTACTAAATCCAAAACGCCTTGAAACTCATTTTCGGCTCCTAAAGGAATTTGTATGATAAGGGGGATGGCCTTAAGACGCTTTTCAATTGAAGCAGCGCTACTAAAAAAATCAGCTCCAACCCGATCCATCTTGTTAATAAAAACAACCTTCGGTATTTTGTACCGATCTGCTTGGCGCCAAACCGTTTCTGTTTGGGGCTGTACTCCACTCACCCCACACAAAATGATAATTGCTCCATCCAAAATACGTAAACAACGCTCAACTTCTGCTGTAAAATCAACATGCCCGGGAGTATCAATAATATTAATTCGATAATCTTTCCAATAGCACGTTGTAGCTGCCGAAGTAATAGTTATTCCCCTTTCTTTCTCCTGTTCCATCCAATCCATTTCCGTTGAGCCTTCATCAACTTCCCCCATCTTATAAGTCATTCCGGTATAATAAAGTATTCTCTCCGTTGTTGTTGTCTTACCAGCATCAATGTGCGCCATAATACCAATATTCCGTATCTTTTCAAGGACCAATTTTTTAAACAACTGCTTTCAACTCCCACCATTTTACCACTTATAATGGGCAAAAGCTTTATTAGCGTCAGCCATTTTATGGGTATCTTCCTTCTTTTTTATAGCAGAGCCTTTATTGTTCGCCGCATCCATCAATTCAGCCGCCAACGCCTCGTACATATTTTTTACCCGGCGTTTTTTCGTAAAATCAACAACCCACCGAATAGCTAAGCTTATCCTTCTATCTGATCGAACCTCAATCGGCACCTGATAGGTAGAGCCCCCGACTCGTCTTGATTTAACCTCTATTACCGGCTTTACATTATTCAAAGCCCGCTTAAATACCTCTTTGGGATCTTCCTTTGTCCTCTGCCCAATAATATCCATAGCCTGGTAAAAGATTCCTTCTGCAGTACTTTTTTTTCCATCACGCATAATAAAATTGATAAATTTGGTAATCAATACATCATTATACCGATGGTCAGGCAATGGTTCCCGCTTAGATATATTTCCTCTCCTGGGCATATAATCTTACTCCTTATTTTGGTGCCTTGGTTCCATATTTGGAACGACTCTGTTTTCTCTCTTGAACGCCGACAGTATCCAATGTCCCTCTAACAATATGATATCTAACTCCCGGTAAGTCCTTTACCCTTCCTCCGCGCAAGAGAATAATCGAATGCTCTTGTAAATTATGACCTATTCCGGGTATATAGGCCGTAACTTCTTTCCCTGTAGTTAACCTGACCCTAGCTACTTTTCGCAGAGCCGAATTCGGCTTTTTAGGTGTTACCGTATATACTCTTACACAGACACCTCGTTTTTGCGGGCAAGACTCCAAAGCCGGCGCAGCCTTTTTACTTTGGACCTTTTTCCGCCCCTTCCTCACCAGTTGATTAATAGTCGGCATGCTTTATTTACCTTCCCTTCCAAAGCTCTGTATAAAAAGAACACTAGTATACCTCTAATATCATCCGGGTGTCAATACTTTTTTGTCCTCTTTTTTAACCCCTTCATTGGTATCCTCTACCTCTTTTTCTTTCAAAGCCTTCTGCTCTTCCTCTTTTTCTTTCAAAGCTTTCTGCTCTTCCTCTTCTTCATTAGTAACCACGGAAACATTTCGGTATCTTTCCAATCCCGTGCCGGCAGGAATCAATCTACCTACGATAACATTTTCTTTTAAGCCTCTCAATTCATCTACTTTCCCACATACACTTGCTTCCGTCAAAACACGAGTCATTTCCTGAAAGGAAGCAGCCGAGATAAAACTCTCCGTACTAAGCGAAGCCTTAGTAATTCCTAATAATAACGGCTTCCCTGTACTCGGTTTTTTGCCCTCTTGTTTAACCTTATCATTTTCTGCAAGAAAACGGAAACGATCCACCTGCTCTCCTATGATGAAACGTGTATCACCAACATCTTCTATTCTTACCCATCGCAGCATTTGTCGCACGATAACTTCAATATGCTTGTCATCAATAGTTACACCTTGCAATCTATATACTTCCTGCACCTCATTAACCAAATATTGCTGCAGTTCTTTATCACCCAATACCCGAAGGATATCATGAGGATTAGGAGACCCGTCCATAAGGGGCTCTCCTGCTCTTACCCTATCTCCGTCATGCACATTGATATGCTTGCCACGTGGGACTAAATACTCTTCTTCGAACCCCAGGTCATTCTTCACATAAACTCTGCGCATTCCTTTAACTACGCCACCTAAACGCACCTCACCATCAATTTCAGCAATGGTGGCATGTTCTTTGGGTTTTCTAGCCTCAAATAATTCTGCTACCCGAGGCAATCCTCCCGTAATATCCTTGGTTTTGGTTGTTTCCCGTGGAATCTTAGCAATCAAATCTCCGGGATAAAGTTTGGTCACATCCGGCGCCACCAAGTGAGCCAGCGCAGGAAGTAAATAGGTCATTAATACCTTATTAGTCTTTTCATCTTTAATTTGAACACGAGGTTGACGTTTTTCATCCTGATGATCAATAATGACCTTTTGAGAAAGTCCGGTTACCTCATCAACCTCCTCGTTCATGGTTACCCCCTCTATTACATCACGATAGACCAATTTACCTTCAACTTCAGTCAAAATGGGAATGGTATAGGGGTCCCATTCTACCAACGTCTGATCTGCTTCCACCCTCTGATTCTCATTAGCCTTTAAGGTGGCGCCATAAACAACCGGATACCGTTCCCTCTCTCTGGCGTTTTCATCTTGAATCCCTATACTGCTGTTTCGATTCATAACCACCAGATATCCTTCTTTGTTTTTAACCGTATTAATGTTATAAAACTTAATTATTCCGGCATTTTTGGCTTTCAAGGTCGTCTGCTCAACAATTCTACTAGCCGTTCCACCAATATGAAAAGTTCTCATTGTCAACTGGGTTCCAGGTTCTCCAATTGACTGGGCCGCAATTACCCCAACAGCCTCTCCCAATTCTATCAATCGCCCCGTTGATAAATTCCGGCCATAGCATTTAGCGCATACGCCTCGTTTGGCTTCGCATGTTAATACGGATCTTATTTTTACTTTTTTAATACCTGCATTTTCAATCTCAGCAGCAACCTGTTCGGTAATCTCCTCATTAGCATCAAGCAAAAGTTCATTGGTTATCGGATCCCGTATCTCTTCAAGGGCTACCCGGCCAAGAATTCGGTCACCTAAGGAGGCAATCAACTCTCCACCCTCTAATATGGGGGTAACAGTTATTCCATCAATAGTTTTACAATCATCTATGGTAATAATTACATCCTGGGCCACGTCTACCAATCTTCTGGTAAGATAGCCGGAGTCGGCTGTCTTTAAGGCAGTATCAGCAAGTCCTTTCCGTGCCCCATGAGTAGAAATGAAGTATTGTAAAACAGTCAATCCTTCACGAAAATTGGCAGTTATCGGCGTTTCGATAATCTCACCTGATGGTTTAGCCATCAGCCCCCGCATCCCGGCCAACTGACGAATTTGCTGTTTACTGCCTCGAGCGCCCGAATCAGCCATCATAAAAATAGGATTAAATTCATCCTGAGAAATTCTTGTTTTTACTTCTCCGGCATCTTCATTTTCCAGCTCAGTAAACATTTCATCAGATACTTGCTCAGTAACCCTCGACCAGATATCAACCACCTTATTATAACGCTCTCCATCAGTAATAATCCCGTCTAAATATTGCTGCTCCACCTCAATCACTTCTTTTTCAGCTTTTTTAATCAATTCGCCCTTACGTGAAGGAATTTTCATATCATCAATTGAAATGGATATTCCAGCCTTTGTAGCATAACTGAAACCTAATTCTTTTAAATCATCCAAAAGGCGAAGTACCTCTTCACGCTTACAGCGTTGAACAGTTAAGGCCACCAATTTACTCAATCCCTTTTTATTTAATAATTCGTTTACAAATGGAATTCCCGGGGGAAGAATTTCATTAAAAATAACTCTGCCTACAGTTGTGGTTATAATTTTTTTATCCATACGTACTCTTACCGGCTCCAGCAATTCCACCTCCCCGCATTCATAAGCAATTAAAACTTCCTCTTTATTGGAAAATAATTTCTTCTCATCTGCGAAAACTTTGCTCTCTTTGGTCAGATAATAACAACCGAGGACAATATCTTGTGTAGGTATAGCCAATGGTTCGCCATTAGCAGGGGAAAGAATATTGTTCGTGGACATCATTAATAATCGCGCTTCCATTCGAGCCTCTATAGACAAAGGAATATGCACCGCCATCTGGTCTCCATCAAAATCTGCGTTAAAGGCTGCGCATACCAAAGGGTGAATACGAAGCGCTTTACCCTCAACTAATAAGGGCTCAAAAGCTTGTATTCCTAATCGATGTAAAGTAGGGGCCCTGTTGAGGAGAATGGGATGCTCTGAAACCACTTCCTCTAAAATTTCCCAAACCTCCTCCTTCTCCTTTTCCACCATCTTTTTGGCGCTTTTAATGGTAGTTACATACCCCTTTTCTTCCAACTTATTATAAATAAAGGGTTTAAATAACTCCAGAGCCATTTTTTTTGGCAATCCACATTGATTTAATTTCAGTTGCGGCTCAACCACAATAACCGACCTACCGGAATAGTCCACGCGTTTTCCGAGCAAATTTTGACGAAATCGGCCCTGTTTACCCTTTAACATATCACTTAAGGACTTCAGTGGGCGATTATTCGGCCCACGCAAAACTCTCCCCCGCCTACCATTATCAAAAAGTGCGTCTACAGCTTCTTGCAGCATCCTTTTTTCATTTCGAATAATAACTTCCGGGGCCCGAAGCTCCTGAAGACGTTTTAATCGATTATTACGATTGATAACTCTGCGATATAAATCATTGAGATCAGAAGTGGCAAACCTACCGCCATCTAAAGGCACGAGGGGTCTGAGCTCAGGAGGAATAACCGGCAAAACATCTAATATCATCCATTCCGGTTTATTCCCCGAATAAAGTATAGATTCAATCACTTTTAGCCGTTTAGCCACCTTCTTTTGTTGTTGAGCAGAGCTTGTAGTCTTCATTTCTTCACGCAATTCCACTGCTAGAGTCTCAAGATCTAACTTTTTAAGGAGATCTTTGATAGCTTCAGCGCCCATACCTACAACAAATTTATCTCCATATTCCTCCAAGCAACGTCGATATTTTTCTTCTGATAATAATTCTTGCTTATGTAAAGGAGTCTCCACCGGGTCAATGACAACATGAGCCTCAAAATAGAGTATTTTTTCCAACTCGCGAAGGGTCATATCTAATAAATGCCCTATCCGGCTTGGTAATCCCTTAAAAAACCATACGTGAGATACGGGACAAGCCAGTTCAATATGTCCTAACCGTTCTCGCCGCACTTTAGATTGAATTACTTCTACACCACATTTATCACATACTACTCCCCGGTGCTTCATGCGCTTATATTTCCCACAGTTGCATTCCCAATCTTTAGTTGGACCAAAAATTTTCGCACAGAACAAACCGTCTTTTTCAGGTTTAAAGGTTCTGTAATTAATAGTTTCCGGCTTCTTGACTTCACCATATGACCAGGATTTAATCTTTTCCGGAGATGCGATACCAATCTTAATAAAATCAAAATCAACGCGATCTGTTTTTCTTTCTGTAAAACTTCGAAAAGCTCTCAAGGAGTACCCCTCCTTAAAAAATGTTTGAAATATAAATTCTCTATTCAGTACTCTTTATTCCTATTGCTAACCCTTTTTTTTATTATTACATAAAAAAATATATATAATTACGATTTTTTACCCAATTCCACGTCCAGACAAAGACTTTGCAATTCCTTCACTAATACATTGAAAGATTCCGGAATACCCGGTTCAATAAGGTTCTCTCCCTTAACAATAGCCTCATAGGCATCGGTCCTGCCTGGTACATCATCTGACTTTACGGTCAATACCTCTTGAAGGGTATAGGCAGCGCCATAAGCCTCAAGTGCCCATACCTCCATTTCACCAAATCTTTGACCTCCGAATTGAGCTTTTCCGCCTAACGGCTGTTGAGTCACCAATGAATACGGGCCAATTGACCGAGCATGTATTTTATCATCAACCAAATGAGCTAATTTTAATATATAAATATAACCAACAGTTACCTCCTGATGGAAGGGATCACCCGTTCTTCCGTCAATCAACTTAATTTTACCGCTTTCAGGGAGCCCAGCTCTTTTTAATTCTTGTCTAATCTCATTCTCTGAAGCCCCATCAAAAACAGGCGTAGCCATATGTATGCCTAAGCTTTTGGCAGCCCAGCCTAGATGTGTCTCTAAAATCTGCCCTACATTCATTCGAGAGGGTACTCCAAGGGGATTCAAAACAACATCCACAGGAGTGCCGTCAGGGAGAAAAGGCATATCTTCTTCAGGAAGTATTTTAGATATCACTCCCTTGTTTCCATGTCGTCCTGCCATTTTATCACCAACAGACACTTTCCGCTTAATGGCAATATAAACCTTCACCATTTTAATAACACCAGGAGGAAGTTCTCCTCCCTTTTCTATCCGAGATACTCTATCCTCAAATTCAAGCTGCAGATCTTCTCTTTGACTCTCAGCCCAATTAATAATCTCATCTATTTGTACTTCAAGCATAGTATCATCGAGAGCTTTTGCCCAGACCATTCTATCCTCTTTAAAAATTTCCGGTTCAATTTTCTGCTTTTTTAAACCCTTAATTAACTCTAAAATTTTTCGACTCTTGGATTCCTCAATAATCATTTTTTCATCATCAAAATCCTTCTTCAATTTACCAATCTCATCTTCTTCAATTTCAATAGCTCGTTTATCCTTTTCTATACCTTTGCGAGACAGTACCTTCACATCAACTACAATGCCTTCCACCCCCGGTGGAGCAACCAATGAGGCATCCCGAACATCAGCCGCCTTTTCTCCGAATATAGCCCGAAGTAATTTTTCTTCAGGAGTTAATTGTGTTTCTCCTTTGGGGGTTACCTTCCCCACCAAAACATCTCCGGCAACTACCTCAGCCCCGGTGCGAATAATGCCGCTTTCATCCAAATTACGTAAGGTATCTTCACCAACATTCGGTATATCTCGGGTAATTTCTTCACGCCCAAGTTTCGTATCACGAGCCTCTATCTCAAATTCTTCAATATGAATGGAGGTAAATAAATCTTCTTTGACCACGCGCTCACTCATTAAAATGGCATCTTCAAAGTTATATCCCCCCCAAGGCATGAAAGCCACCAATACATTCTGCCCTAAAGATAATTCCCCCATATCAGTAGAGGAGCTATCCGCTATCATATCTCCCTTTTTAATAGGTTGACCGGGCCTAACAATTGCTCTTTGATTATAACAAGTATTTTGATTGGATCTCTGGAATTTCATCAATTCATAAATATCCATTAAAGATCCTGTTAAAGACCCTGTGCTAACATCTTCATTATTATTTACTCGTACGATAATCTTGGTAGCATCAACCCGCTCAACCACACCATCCCTCTTAGCTATTATACCCGCACCGGAGTCTCTGGCCACAATAGCCTCCATGCCTGTGCCTACTAAAGGCGCCTGGGGGCGCAACAAAGGCACCGACTGTCGCTGCATGTTTGATCCCATAAGAGCCCGGTTGGCATCATCATGTTCTAAAAAAGGAATTAAGGAGGCTGAAACACTCACCAACTGTTTGGGAGAAACATCCATATAATTAATTTGGTCCGCAGGAACCTTATGTGGATCACCATCGGTCCTGGCTGCTATTCGGGGCTCAATAAATCGACCCTCCTCATCAACTTTGGCATTGGCTTGAGCAATGGAAATTTTTTCTTCTTGACTGGCTGTGAGATATTCAATTTCATCTGTAACCCGGCCATTAACAACTTTTCTGAAGGGTGTTTCAATAAAACCATAATCATTAACTCGTGCATAGGTAGATAATGAAGCAATCAACCCAATATTTGGGCCTTCAGGGGTCTCAATGGGACAAATGCGACCATAATGGGTAGGATGAACGTCTCGCACTTCAAACCCTGCCCTCTCTCGACTCAAAGAACCCGGCCCTAAGGCACTTAATCTGCGTTTATGGGTTAATTCAGATAAAGGATTGGTCTGATCAAGAAATTGGGAAAGCTGGCTTGAGCCAAAAAATTCTTTAATCACTGCAGAAACCGGTTTTGAATTGACAATATCGTGAGGCATGACGGTTTCCATATCTTGAATACTCATCCGCTCTTTAATAGCCCTTTCCATCCTAACTAAACCTACACGAAATTGATTTTCCAGAAGCTCTCCCACTGCTCGCACTCTTCGATTCCCTAAATGATCAATATCATCAACAAACCCAATCCCATTAGCTAACTGAAGTAAATACTTGATAACAGCCAGGAAATCTTCCTTTTGTAAAAGGTGATTATCAGGATCAATACCCACTTTCAACCGCCTATTTATAATAAGCCTTCCTACTTTTGACAAATCATAGCGCTTTGGATCATAAAACAAACTGCGAAATAAGACCTTGGCACTTTCCAGTGTTGGCGGATCACCCGGCCGCATTCGCTTATAGATCTCTAATAAGGCATCCTCTTCGGTTTTAATAGTATCCTTTTCTAAGGTATCACTTAAATAACTACTAATGCTACTGCCCTCAATTATAAGCAATTCCATTGAGGTAATCCTATTTTCTAAAAAAGAGGCTAATTTTTCCTGGGTAATCTCCTGATTACTTTCTAATAATACTTCTCCACTATCAGTATCAATAACATCTACAGCCAGACGTCGACCAATAATTTGTTCTTCATTAATGAGCAAACGGTCAATCCCGCTTTCCTCCATCCGTTTGAGAATAGTTTTATTTATTTTATTGCCTTCTTTTAATAAAATTTGCCCGGTGGCAGGGTCCAGTATATCCTCAGAGACCCTTTCTCCTACATGAACTTCAGGATCTAAAACCTTGTACCATCCGCCATTTTCAAAAACAACCTTTTCCCTATCATAAAAAAGTCTCAAAATTTCTTCATCATCACTATACCCTGAAGCTCTGAGAAGAACTGTAGCCACAAGCTTTCGCCGTCGATCAATTCGTAAATATAAAACATCTTTGGTACATATTTCAAATTCAATCCACGAACCCCGATAGGGAATGACACGAGCAACATATAATATCTTTTGGCTGGAATAGGTTTTCCCTTTGTCATGACTAAAAAAAACTCCCGGTGATCTGTGCATTTGACTGACAATAGCTCTCTCCGTGCCATTAACAATAAAGGTCCCCTGCACAGTCATCAGCGGAATTTCACCCAGATATATCTCCTGCTCTTTGATATCACGTATGCTTTTGGTTTGTTTCTCTTTATTCTTTTGCCAAACTATTAACCGGACCACAAGTTTAAGAGCAGCAGCATATGTCATACCTCGCTGCCGACATTCCTTCACTGAATATTTGGCATCCCCCAAACTATAAGAGACAAATTCCAATGAACAATTTTCTCCAAAGTCGGTAATGGGAAAAACACTCGTAAATACTGCCTGAAGGCCCTCATCTTTTCGTGCTTCAGGGGGGGTGTCCTTTTGCAAAAACTCCTCATAAGATTTTTTCTGGATTTCAATCAAATTAGGGACTTCCATAATTTGCGAGATCCTGGCAAAACTCTTTCTTTCTCTTTTCAGAGGCTTATAACGGTTTTCCATATAATTCCCCATATAAAATCTATCAACACATTATATTTATATGTATAAATAAATACAGATAAATAATAAAATTATATATTATTATTTAATCTCGACCGTTGCTCCCTCTTTTTCCAATTCAGTTTTGATTTTTTCAGCTTCATCTTTAGGAATATTTTCTTTAACCGGTTTTGGTGCATTGTCAACCAATTCCTTAGCTTCCTTCAGACCAAGTCCGGTTAAGGCACGGACAACTTTAATAACCTGTATTTTTTTGTCGCCAATACCAACTAAATTAACCGTAAATTCTGTTTGCTCCTCTTCTTTTTCAGCCTCTGCTCCTGCTCCTCCCGCAGCCATCATACCCATCGGCGCCATGGCCGCGGAGACACCGAATTTGTCTTCTAAGTCCTTCACTAATTCAGAAAGTTCCAAAACAGTCATATTTGATATATATTCAATTACTGCTTCTTTATTAATCTCTGCCATGTTAAACCTCCTTATGTTAATTATTACTTTTGATTACTTTTCTTTGTTTCAATCGCCTTCAAAACCATCACCAATTTAACCAGCGATCCGTTAATAACATTTAAAAAACCACGCAATGGTGACTGAATACCCATAACGAGTTGTGTTAATAGCATCTCCCGGGAAGGCAGTTCAGCCAAAAAACCAACAGCGGACTTATCCATAACTTTGCCTTCTATAAGCCCCCCTTTAATCTTCAAAGCCGGTTTATCTTTAGCAAATTTTACCAGAATTTTCGCCGGTGCGGATAAATCATCATAACTAAAAGCTAAAGCAGTAGGTTCCCTTAAAAATTCCGTTATTTCTTGAGATTCCTTAAACGCTCGTTGAATAAGTGTATTCTTATATACCTTATATTCAACATGCGCTTCTCGAAACTGATGCCTCAGATTTTCCATCTCCCGAACGTTCAAACCGCAAAAATTACTAAAAATGGTAATTTTCGCTCCTCGGATTTTTTCCTCTATTTCATTTACCTGTTTTTCTTTTTCTGTTCTGGTCAAAAATAACACTCTCCTTTTTTTTATAAAATATATATGACTCTGTTTATTTATTACGATTTTCAAAAATCATTAAAATAATACTTTAATAAAAACAAAATGTTATGATTACCATTATTAAAAAAATTACTCGATTTTGGACTAAATCAACAAAGTCATATATAATCCGATAATCACCGCTCATTTAGATCGCCTTTTTTATTTTCCAAAGGATCCACAATTAGTTATTATTTTCTAAATGCATTTCGTATCTTAACCGGATCTAACCGTATTCCAATGCCCATGGTTGAAGAAACAGCAACACCCTTAATATATTGACCCTTACTGGAGGTAGGTTTTAATCGAACTAAGGTTTCGAGAAAAGCTACGGCATTTTCTTTTAAATTTTCTGTAATAAATGATAATTTTCCAATCGCTGCATGAACAATCCCTGTTTTATCTACCCGAAAATCAATCTTACCCTTCTTAATATCGTTAACTACTTGAGCGATATCAAAGGTAACCGTGCCTGTTTTAGGATTCGGCATTAATCCTCTTGGGCCAAGAATCTTACCTACCTTTCCAACACTTCCCATCATATCCGGTGTGGCTATCACCCGGTCAAAATCTAACCAGCCTCCTTTAATTTTCTCAATAAGTTCCTCTCCCCCTGCATAATCAACGCCTGCTTCAAGGGCCTCCTTCTCTTTGTCTCCCTTAGCAAATGCCAAAATCTTTACTTTCTTCCCTGTACCATGGGGCAATACAACGGACCCTCTTACTACCTGATCAGATTTTTTGGGATTCACACCAAGTTTTACCGCTATATCAACACTTTCATCAAACTTAGCATAAGCAGCCTCCCTTACAGCTACCAAAGCCTCTTCCAGATCATACCGTTT
Organism: Pseudomonadota bacterium; assembly: GCA_030625085.1. GTDB lineage: Bacteria > SZUA-182 > SZUA-182 > DTGQ01 > DTGQ01 > DAOURK01. Next base: position 1,986 of record DAOURK010000119.1, on the reverse strand, counting down.
GGTTTGATCAATTTTCTCTTTTGCTTGTTCATACTTCTTTCCGGCTTTCATGGTTCCTCCATAATTATTAGCCTGCCGCCTCCCTATTATTCCGTCACCTCAATTCCCATGCTTTTGGCGGTCCCTTCTATAATTTTCATGGCATCTTCTAGATTAGTGGCATTTAAATCGGGCATTTTCGTCTTGGCTATTTCTTTAACTTTTTCTCTGGCAACCTTCCCAACCTTCTCTTTATTAGGCACCCCGGAGCCTTTAGCAATACCTGCTGCTTGTTTTAATAACACAGCAGCAGGAGGTGTTTTGGTTATAAACGTAAAGGAATGATCCGCATAAATAGTTACTACTGCGGGGATAATGAGTCCTTCTTTTCCTCTGGTTCGTTCATTAAAGCCTTTACAAAACTCCATAATGTTCACACCATGCTGCCCTAAGGCCGGCCCTACTGGAGGAGAAGGTGTGGCTTTACCCGCCGGCACCTGAAGTTTCACCAAACCAACAATCTTTTTCGCCATATAAATACTCCCTATACGTGTAGTAAACGATCTGCGATCAATGACCAATGGTCACTAACGAGTAACCAAAAATATCTGGATTTCTCCATTAAAACTTCTTATATTTTCTCAACCTGCCCATAATCCAACTCTACAGGAGTTGCTCGACCAAAAATAGTTATCAATACGTGTAATTTTTCCCTGTCCTCATTTATTTCATCAACCTGCCCTGTAAAACTCGTAAACGGCCCATCTATAATCTTAATCCTTTCGCCCTTCTCAAACAAAACTTCAGGCCTGGGCTTAGCTACTCCAATCCGCATCTGCTCAATAATAAGCTCAACTTCTTTCTCACTCATCGGGGTCGGTCTAGACCCTGCACCTACAAACCCCGTTACCTTTGGTGTATTTTTGATTATATACCAGATTTCGTCGGTCATCTCCATTTCCGCCATTAAATACCCTGGGAAAAACTTTCTGCTGGTCACATGTTTTTGACCTTTTTTATGTTCAAAAACATCTTGTGCCGGTATAAGAATCTGGGAAACGGCATCTTCCATTCCTAGATGATGCAACCGCTGTTCGATATTTGACTTTACTTTATTCTCGTAACCTGAATATGTATGAATAACGTACCATGCTTTGGCCATTTTAAGCCCTTGTTTGATTATTTTACTTATATCCAATTATAAAACATTCTGTCTCTAACTCATTCACAATTTTATTGTACTTAATGCTATTTATAATGCCAAGCTTCTTTTCGTTAAATGACATTTTTCCCTTCACATTTTTTTATAATTTTTCTTTCTATTTAATAAGTTGACTAATAACTCGTGCTAACCCTAAATCACAAATATATAAAAAAAGTGTAATAATTGTCGTTGCAATTAAAACTACTATGGTCGAATTAATTGTATAACTTTTCGTAGGCCACGTTACTTTCTTCATCTCAGATTTTACTTCACGTAAAAACTGAGATATTTTTCTGAATGTTTCCATATTTTAGTCTCTTCTCCTTCATGACAACAAGGCAGGCCAGGAGGGATTCGAACCCCCAACACCCGGATTTGGAGTCCGGTGCTCTAACCATTAGAGCTACTGGCCTACTTTGTTTCTCGATGAAGCGTATGGGATCTGCAAAATCGACAATATTTCTTTAGCTCTAATTTATTCGTTGTCTTTTTCTTATTTCTCGTTGTATTATAATTTCTGCGTTTACATTCAGTACATGCTAATATAATAATATCTCTCATATTTATCCTATCTCACTCCCCACCTTAAAACACCGAGGTTAAGACCCTGCGTAGAATATATCAACATTATATAACACATTTTTGATTCTGTATTCCTATTCAATAATTTCACTCACTACACCAGCTCCAACCGTCCTGCCACCCTCGCGAATGGCAAACCGCATCTCTTTCTCCAAGGCTATCGGAGTGATCAACTCGCCTATGATACTTACATTATCTCCAGGCATTACCATCTCTACACC
>DAOURK010000019.1 GCA_030625085.1 Pseudomonadota bacterium | reverse complement strand
ATTTTGTTGCCCATAAGGACTATAACTTTGTTGCCCATAAGGACTATAACTTTGTTGCCCATAAGGACTATAACTTTGTTGCCCATAAGGACTATAACTTTGTTGCCCATAAGGGCTATAACTTTGCTGCCCATAAGGACTATAACTTTGTTGCCCATAAGGGCTATAACTTTGCTGCCCATAAGGACTATAACTTTGCTGCCCATAAGGACTATAACTTTGTTGCCCATAAGGGCTATAACTTTGCTGCCCATAAGGACTATAACTTTGTTGCCCATAAGGACTATACCCTGACTGCCCGTAAGTGCCATACCCTTGCTGCCCATAAGGATTTAAATATTGGGCATGAGCGGGTATAGCCAAGAGGCAGGAAATGATAAAACAAGTCACATATAAGAAAAATTTTTCACATTTAAGGTCTAACTTCATAATACATTCCCCTTTCGGTTAAAATTTTATGACAAAAAATTATTGTGAAAAGTATAAGATAAAATATTTTTGATTTGCAAATTCCCCCTCTTGATCTTAATCTTGATTAATGGATTTTAACCAAGATTCATAAAAATTATTTTTTATAAAACAGATAGTTATAATTATCACAACGTATTTTTACCCGGTCCTTCCGTCCAGGCATCTAATCTTTTTAATGACCATTTTTCCTTTAAGTGCAGAGAAAAAATATTTTGATTTCCCATTAATTTTGGTATATATAGATGCAAGCAGGGTGCCAAACCCTTTAAAGAATGCCTAAGAGGAAAATTTCTACCATCAATTGTTCATTAAGTCCTTGATACCAAATATTGTCCACGAGTTTTTCGCAATTGAAGCTAACAAAAAATGATGAATTCGTAAAAAGTCATGAAGAGCTAAAAAACAATGCGGTTATCCTGCCGTTTCTTTGAAAGAAAACTCGCTGATAAAACACAAAGATCTTCAGGGGATATATTTTTTATATATTAGGCGTGATATTAAATATATTGGACAGATAGAAGATGTTTTAGCATACAAAAAGCTTGTCTACTTGCTTTGTCTTTAAATTGGCAATTTGGTAAAAGACCAGGAATTGGCCCTATCCTCCGGATTATCAAGAGAAACGGTAAAAAAACATCTCTTTTTATTAGAGAATACCTATGTTCTTAAATTGGCGCCAAAAAAATAATAGTATTCGGCTTCTTTATCTTAAAATCCGAGATGCTTCAAAATGGCCGGTATCAAAATTAAAATTGTATTTTAAGGTAAAAGAGGATATAATATTTCCATTCATCACATATAATATAACTATATAAAGGGAAATACATCATGGGAAAAAAGGCCCTTATCACCGGCATCACCGGTCAGGATGGTTCCTATCTGGCAGAGCTGCTATTAAACAAAGGCTATGAAGTTCATGGGCTCATTCGCCGGTCCAGTTCCTTCAACACCGAGCGCATTGAGCATATTTATCAGGACCCTCATGAGCCCCAGCCTCGACTTTTTCTTCATTACGGCGACTTATCCGTTTCCGGTCACATAACTGAAATGATTTATACCATTCAACCCGATGAGGTTTACCATCTTGGCGCTCAAAGTCACGTCAAGGTGAGTTTTGAGATGCCCGAATATACGGGAGATATTACTGCTATTGGAACGACAAGGCTTTTGGAGGCTATTCGTAAATCAGGAGTGAAAGCCCGCTTTTATCAGGCTTCTTCCAGTGAAATGTATGGAAGCGCTCCTGCGCCTCAAAATGAACAAACGCCATTTGAGCCAAGAAGCCCCTATGCTGCGGCCAAGGTTTACGCCTACTGGATGGTGAGAAATTATCGAGAGGCATATTGTCTTTTTGCCTGTAATGGCATTTTGTTTAATCATGAATCTTCTCGCCGGGGAGAGACCTTTGTTACCAAAAAGATTACCAAGGCAGCAGCCAGAATTAAACTTGGTTTGCAAACCACATTGTATTTGGGAAATTTAGATTCCAAACGTGATTGGGGATATGCCCCGGAATATGTGGATGCTATGTGGGCTATCCTTCAACAGGATAAGCCTGATGATTTTGTAATCGGAACGGGTGAATCGCACACAGTAAAAGAATTTGTTCAGGAAGCCTTTTCTGCCCTTGACATCGATTGGGAAGAGTATGTAAAGATAGATCCCCAGTATTTTCGCCCCACGGAAGTTAATTATTTATTGGCTGATGCTTCAAAATCAAAAAAAATTCTTGATTGGCAGCCAAAGGTGACTTTTAAGGAATTAGTAAAGATAATGGTTGAAGCCGATCTTCGCGATCTTGAGGAGATGAAGCATTGCCAGGATGTTGTCAAAACACTTATTAAGTCAGCGCAAAAATGAAATTACAACCATCTTCGAAAATTTATGTAGCCGGACATCGTGGGTTGGTGGGTTCAGCCATTTTGCGGCGATTAAAAAAAGAAGGATTCCATAACCTGCTTTTTCGAACTCACGCTGAACTTGATCTTACCCAACAAGGGGCAGTTGAGGCTTTTTTTGATCAGGAACGCCCTGAATATTGTTTTTTAGCGGCAGCTAAAGTTGGCGGCATTGGTGCTAACAGCGCTTATCCGGCTGATTTTATCTATCAAAATTTAGCCATCCAAACGAATATTATACATAGTGCCTATCTTTCCGGAGTAAAAAAACTCCTTTTTCTGGGAAGTTCCTGCATTTATCCGAAACATGCTCCTCAGCCGCTCAAAGAGGAGTATCTTTTGGATGGAAAATTAGAACCTACCAATGAGTGGTATTCAGTGGCTAAAATTGCCGGTATCAAAATGTGCCAAGCTTACAATAAACAATATAGCACTAATTTTATTTCTGTTATGCCTACCAATTTATTTGGCCCCAATGATAATTTTGATTCGGAGAATTCTCACGTTTTAGCCGCCTTGATTAAAAAATTTCATCAAGCCAAAATACAGAAGAAACCCTTTGTAGAAATCTGGGGCACGGGAAAGCCGCGTCGGGAATTCTTACTTGTTGATGATATGGCGGATGCCTGTTTATTTCTCATGAATAATTATGATGATACTGAAATTATTAATATCGGCTCCGGTCAAGACATTACTATCCACGAATTAGCCTTGTTGATCAAAGACATTGTCGGTTATGAGGGACAGTTGCGATTTAATCCGGATAAGCCTGACGGCACGCCGCAAAAACTTTTGGATGTATCTAAATTAAAGAAAATAGGATGGGCGGCCGGGATTTCTCTTTCCAAAGGCATTGAACTCACCTATCAGTTATTAAGCTCATCAAATTCACTCGACCTTATATAGCAAGCCTAAATAGTTTCACATGACAACTTCAGAATACATTTGACAAGCAAATCGTTTCATGATATTTCAGATCTTACTAAAATTAGTGAATGTTTTTCTAAAATTAAAGTTGGGATTTTTTTTGGATATTTTTTTTGAGAAAGTTCGATACTGCTTTAACTAGTGCTTAACAGCATAAGTCATTGATGCTGATTAAATCGCCTGAATCAGATTGTTATATTCTTATCGTAGTATCGATCATTAATGAAATGCGCTAGATGGATAGTAGGAGAATTTTTATTTTATTTATGCGGTTGCAGACCATTTTAGGAGAAAGGATTTAGTGATATATTAGACAATTAGTTTTGAATTTCGTGATTTTTATGATAGAAAATCTCAAAACCTTTTTTTGCTCCGGCTTGTCCGGGATAGGATAAAAAAAATCCTGTTGATCGTGTCTAAATTAAAGTAGGATAATTAAGCAACTGTATTTGTTATTTATGTTTGTCATGAAGAATGGGAGTATATATGCCTCAGAAAATATTTATTAAAGCCGGTGATATTACAGTAGAAGGGGTATTGAACGATTCTCCTATGGCGAAATTAATTTTGGAGAAATTGCCGATTGAGTCATCCGGAAATTTGTGGGGGAATGAGATTTATTTTTCTATTCCCATTAGTAATGAATCCAAGGAAAATCTCAGCGACAAAGTGGGATTAGGTGATATAGGTTACTGGCCAATTGGGAAGGCCTTTTGCATTTTTTTCGGGCCAACGCCCTTGAGCGAGAGTGATGATGAAATTGTTCCGGCAGGTGAAGTCAATATAATAGGCCGCCTGACCGATGATCCGAAAAAGTTAAAAGATTTTAAAGACGGGGATTTTATTGTTTTATCACAAAAAAAGGATTGATTAATAAGGGATTGATTAATAATGAAGGCTTTTATAGATGAGGAGTTGTGTATAGGCTGTGGGCAATGTGAAGAAATTTGTCCTGAGGTATTTGAAGTATGTGATGAGAAAGCCCTCGTTATTGGTGAAGAGATACCTATGGGTAAGATTTCGAATGCCTGTTATGAGGCAGTTGAAATTTGTCCTGTAAATGCAATTACCTTCGAAAAATAAGAGCAAGAGGATTGCTTAACCCAAATTTTTTAATTTGTTAGCCCTTAATTTTTATTATTGGAAGTTCATCTGTTTAGGCATTTTTATCAGAAAATAAATTTGTAAAAATTATGTGAGAATATTTTTTATGCCCTATGCTATTGAGACTTTCCAACTAATCAAAGAATTCCCTCAGAATAAACGATTTCGGGATTTATTATTTTCTCCATTTTCAAAAGAAAAAAATACTGCTTTATATAATGTTTCTTTGAAGGTTAAAAAGGGAGAAATATTTTGTTTATTAGGGCCCAATGGTGCAGGTAAAACCACCTTGATTAAGGTGCTGTGTACTTTGGCCTTGCCGACTCACGGCAGGGCCTTGGTAAATGGGCATGATGTGGTTAAAAATCCGAAAGAGGTGAGAAGGGCGATTGGGTATGTCATCAGCGATGAAAGAAGTTTTTATTGGCGATTGAATGCCTATCAAAATTTGAAATTCTTCGGTCTGTTAAATAATATGAGTGCTTCGGAGTTGAAGCAGAAAATTAAAAGGACCCTGGGCTTGGTTGGCTTGGAGAAAATGGGCGGCGTTATGTTTAAAGATTTTTCTCAGGGTATGAAACAAAAATTGGCTATTGCCAGGGCATTTTTAGCTGAACCTCAAATTTTATTTATGGATGAACCCACACGTGCTCTGGATCCGACTTCTGCCAATCTTTTACGGCGGTTTATTTATGATGATATTGTCGGCCGGCAGGGGAAAACTGTTTTTTTAGCTACGCACAACCTTAAAGAGGTAGAAGAGATTGGGCATCGAATGGCTTTCATTCATGAGGGAAAGATTAAAGCTTGTGGGACGTTAGGTGAGTTGAGCCATATTATTGAAGAGCCAGATCGTTATGTGGTTTGTTTAAAAACGGACGCAGCGGGTCCTTTGTTTTTTTTAGAAAAAGTGCAGCAACACTTCAAAGAGGATGCTGAAATAAAAGCGCTTGGCCAAAAGGCAGAGGGGCGTGAAATTGAAATTACCATCAATAAAAAAAAGGAACTTGGGATATCGGAAATTATAGCTTGTATAATTAATAATGGCGGAAAAATAGAGAGTTGCTTCAAGAAAGAGATACCTCTTTACGAAATTTATTCAAAATATACCGGTGAATATACATCCGATTAAATATATAAATTTATGGGGTAAATAAGTGAATTTTATAAGGAAGGCTTTTGCCTTTATCCATCGCGATTTTATTGAGGCAACCAGTTATAAAGCTGATTTTTTCTTTCAATTTTTTTTAATCTTCATCTCTGTTTTGGTATTTTATTTTTTATCAAAATTATTTGGTAGTGCAGTAGTTTCTTACCTGGAACCTTACGGCGGAGATTATTTTTCTTTTGTATTAATAGGTGTTGCCTTTACCAATTATCTGGAAACATCTCTGCAAAGTTTTTCCAAAAGTATTAGAGACGCTCAGATGATGGGGACACTGGAGGCTATTCTGGTTACTCAGACGGAGATACCCACCATCATTATCTCCTCGTCTTTTTATAGTTTTATTTGGACATCCTTTCATGTAATTGTGTATTTGCTGCTCGGTGTTTTCCTGTTTAATGTAAATATCAGTCAAGCCAATGTATTGGGTGCTTTGGTGATTTTGTTATTGACCATAACCACGTTTAGCAGCATCGGCATTATTTCAGCCAGCTTTATCATGGTTTTAAAAAAAGGTGATCCTATAGCCAGCCTTTTTACAGGTCTTTCTTTATTTTTGGGCGGGGTCTATTATCCGATAACCGTTTTACCCTCCTGGCTGAGAAAATTTTCTTATATTATTCCCCTTACCTATTCTCTTGAAGGGATGCGAGGAGCGCTGTTGATGGGATGTTCCTTTACGGCGCTGGGACCTAATATCCTTGGCTTGGGGATATTTTCATTAGTAATGGTGCCTTTGAGTATCTTAAGCTTTCGATTTGCCGTAAACCGGGCCAAGAGAGACGGAAGCCTTACCCATTATTAAAAAAGACAATTAATTAAGAACGAGTTAATGAGTAGTTAGATTAGTTGCAGCTAAGTCGAGAGTTTAACGAGGGTTAAAGAAGGAAAAGGTGTAAATATAAGGTTTTCATATTGAGAAAAGGAAGGGAGAATGAAATATGTTTTATTCAGGATTGTCTGGATTTACAGGGATGTTTCATCCTGGCATGTCTGAGATGTTGATAATTTTGTTTATCGCTTTCCTCATTTTTGGGGCCAAGAGAATACCTGAAATAGGTGGCGCTTTGGGAAAAGGGATTAAGAATTTTCAATCAGGTATTAGAGAGATGCCTAAAAAGGTTGAGGGACCTCCAAAGCAGGTTATGAAAGAATCTCCAGAGGAGAAAGATGAGGATTGATTAAATATAGACGTTCAGATAATTAATTACAAAAATATTCTCTCGAAATCCTTAATTTTAAAAAGATTGCAACAATAAAAAATAGTAATTAATTATCTAAAAAACTATAGCATAGAAATTCCCATTTTTTTATGCGGCTTCCCGGCTGATCACTAATTCATAATTCATAATTCATAATTCATAATTTGTAATTTGTAATTTGTAATTTAAAGGGTTAGCTTCGGCAATTAATTTTGACTTGTCAGGTTTAAAATGCTAACTGTAGTGCAGGGCTTTAGCCTTGCTTAATCCCCCAAAAAGGCGTTTTTTTTGCAGGGCTAATAAAGCCCTGCGCATTACATCTAAAGATCTAAAATTAGAATTGCAGGGTTAGGTTTGTCTGCCGGCCTTGTCAATCACGCCTCCACCCAAGATTCGATTTTTCTGATAAAAGACGACTGATTGCCCCGGAGCAATAGATTTTACCGGCTCATGAAAGCGAACGAGTGCGGTCTTTTGATCATTTCCCAAGGGGAAGATGGTGGCCAACTTAGGCTGGTGGCGATATCGGATTTGCGTATAAGCGTTTAGAGGTGCCCTGAGAGAGGGGATCAACATCCAATTCAATTGGGTGGCAATTAACTCGTCCTGATAGGTCTCGGATTCTTCGCCCACAATAATGGCATTTTGTTTCGGATCGATGGCGAGAACATATAAAGGACTGGGATTATAGAGCCCAAGTCCACGGCGCTGACCAATGGTATAAGAATATATCCCCTTATGATAACCCAGCACTTTTCCTTGAAGGTTCAGAATTGGGCCCTTTTCTTTTGCTTGATTCAGTGTCCGGTTTTTTAAAAATTCACTGTAATCTCCTTTTGGAATAAAACAAATCTCCTGACTTTCCGATTTATCATGAATGGGCAAAGCAAGTTTTTTTACCATAGCTCTAACCTCAGTCTTATTATAATTTTCCAAAGGGAAAAGAATGTGCCGCAGTTGTAATTGGCTGAGCGTATAGAGAAAATACGACTGATCTTTGTGGATATCCTTGGCCCGTTTTAGAAAAAAATTCTTTGATTGTCTATCTTGATCCAAAGATACGTAATGGCCGGTTGCTAAAGAATCAAAGCCTAAAGACCTGGCCTTTTCCATAAGAAGACCGAATTTTATTTTTTGATTGCAAACTATGCAGGGATTAGGTGTTCTGCCTGCCATATATTCCCGGCAAAAAGCATCAATTACTTCTTTTTGAAATTCCTGCCGGCAGTCTATAACTAATAGAGGAATATCCAGCTTTTGACAAACCTTTTGAACATCTTCAAGTCCCTGATTGATTTCATCAGGGTCAGTCTGTAGTTTGTTTGAAGAGGAGGAGAAGACCGGCAGTTTCATGTATACTCCTGTCAAGTTATAACCTTGTTCGGCCAGCAGATAAGCCGCTGCCGAGGAGTCTACGCCACCGCTCATGGCAACAAGCACTTTTGCTTTTTTGGTAAAAGGAATTTCTGGTTTTTTCCCCATGGATAATCTGTGTTCCCTTTTGTCGGCTTGGTGCTTTTATATCATAAATTTTTTTTATGGACATTCCCAGCCGTTAGTAATTCGTAATTAAAAAATTTACGCCGCGAAGCCACGACCAGGGAAATGAACTAATTAAACTATCAGAAATTTTAATTTACTTATACAGCGTTTCAACTTATTTACAGGATGGACAGGATAAAAAAATCCTGTAAAATCCTGTTATTCTGTCTAACTCGTTTTAATTATTTTTACCTCTCCCCAAAACCCGGCTTGGTCATCTTTAATAAGAATAATCCCTGTTACACCCTTGATGGTTTTAGCTTTTTCAAGTGCCGGGTTGATGTCATCTTTTGTTTGGATGATATTTCCAATGGCAGTTGCGGCGGCATCAGCTAAAGCTGTATATGGGGAGAGAACAACTACGGCATCAGCACGGCCAAAACTCAGGGAATGCCCTACTGTGCCGGAAGAGGTGCAAATTCCTAAAGGAGATTGTTCAGCTTCTATTTGTAGGGCAATCTTATTATTAAAGGAAGATTTTCCAGCCTGTATGCGGATAATTCTTTTTTTTGAGCTTTTTAAAAAAATGTCTCCCCCATTTTCTATGATAACCTGTGAACAATGTTTTAATAGTTCCCGGCCAACAAATTCAGCTACAGCACCTGCAACTGCAGCCATGGGACCAACATTTGTTTTCTGAGCAGCCCAAATCATAGAAGCGATAATTGGAGGGGCAAAGGGATCATGAGGAATTGGGGCCAGGTTGGTAAGGAATGAAGGCTTTTGTTTGATATATTTTTCGATAATTCCTCGACAGTTTTGGGCTGCTTTTTTTGCTTGTGTGGATAAATTTTTTTCTGCCAGAATGAATAAATCTGTTTCCTTTATTTCTACCAAAAAAGAAATCAAATCTTCAGGTTGACAAATACGCCGATATACTCTTGGTTGATACATATCGTTATTCTACTGTATCCTTTTGGACTAAACAACCTTTTGAAGTAAGCAGTAGGTAATTTTAATTTTGTTTCTCTTACAGCATTTATATTGCTTGCTGTAGCGTAGGGCTTTAGCTTGCTTCGCCCTCTTTAGCAAGGCTTAGAACCCTGCGCTATATAAAATAGTAACATTTTAGGATCAAACAACACTATAGTTTTGTTGGTTAAAATTATTCTTTAGGCTCCTATAATAGTATTTTATTTTCCGATATAAATAATGTGTATAACTATTTACATCTTGATGGCTTCGTAAAAAGTCCAAAATTGGGGGCTTCGCACAACATAACTTATTGAATTTATGTAACTCAAATTTTGTAAAAATGACTTTTTACGAATTTATCATATCTTGATTTATTGGAAATGGCTTTTCGAAATTTATAAAATTAAGGGAAAATTTAATAAGTATAGTACTCTAACTAATTAACGTTTTAGGTTTTTAATTGTAATATTCGTGTTTTTTATGGCAGAAAATCTTTAAAACTTTTTTAATTTCGGCTTGTCCGGGTTAGGATTATCTATCCGGTTTGATTTATTAATCGCTACTTTTTTAGTCATTAGTCGAATAAACGAAGGATGGGTATAAATATGAGCGAGTTACAGCAATTTTTTATTTCAATCAACAATATGTCATTAGAGAATAATCTATCTAATGTCTGCGTATCATTAAAGGATAAAGAAGGAAAGATAATCAAGAAAATTAAAGAGAATGCTTTGTTGCAGGATAAAAATTTTCGGGATTTATCAGGGTTGTACATTGGGTTAAAAGAAGCGAAAAATTTTGGACTGAGAAGAATTTTAATTTTAACTGATAACTCATTTTTGGGAACTATTATTGAAAATGGTCTAAGAGAAGATTCTATGGATTATTATGGATTTTATGATGATATCAGCAATATGATCGATAATTTTGAGGAGGTTAGAGTTAAGGTGGTAGCTTAAAAACCAAACCAAACCAAACCAAACCAAACCAAAGCAAACCAAAGCAAAGCAAAGCAAAGATAAAAAGCAGTTGTCATTTTTAGCTGTCGTTTCAAGGACCGAATGGACAGTAGGCTTTAGCCTTGCTCCCTCCCCGTAATATCCCTCATATGGTCCACCCCCATATGAGCCACAGTAGAGTTCCGCGCAGTAATATCCCCCATATAGTCCTCCGCTATATAGCCCACCGCCATAGAAGCCGAAGTAGAGGCTTACCTTCCCTTTTAGATTTTCTCTTTGAATGAATTCCTTGAAGTAGTTATAAGTTAATGAGAATTGCAGAAAATAAATTGCTTACTCTTTAATTGACATATATAGTCTGATAGATTATATTATTTTTTTTAGTATATCCAAATACTAATATTTTGCTTATGTTTTTTAAACGTTCCTCTGCTTTTCATAATTAAAATTGCTGGTTAAAAAAGAGAAAATTTGACAGCTAGGGACAGACTGAAAGAATCGTTATATTTAATCTACCTTAGAAAGGGGATGGATCTCAATGGCGGATTATAAGCAAGCATATAAAACTATTATGGATGATCATTTTCCAGAAGAGATGACCATCAAATTTGGTGACCAAACCTTGATTTACAAAAAGCGAACCTGGAAGATTACTGATGGTGGAGGATTGGTGGAAAAGGGCCTTCGATATGGAGAAAATCCCGGCCAGGAGGCGGCTTTGTATGAATTGGTAAATGGGAACCTAATCCTCGGAGGCTGTAAGTTTATTGATCCCCATAATGGTCTGGTCAGCTCATTAAAGGAAGAAAATTTGCTGCAATTCGGTAAACACCCCGGAAAGACTAACCTTACTGACATTGACAATGCTTTGAATATCTTGCGATATATTAATCGAAAGCCGGTTGCCTGCATTATGAAGCATAATAACCCTTGCGGGGTTTCTTATGGCGCATCAATCTCCGAGGCCTATGACAAGGCCAATATGGCCGATCGGATTGCCGCTTTTGGCGGTTGTGCAGCCTTTAACCGGCCGGTGGATAAAACTTTAGCTGAAATGATCAGTCGAAATTATCTGGAAGTGGTTGCTGCACCCGATTATGAAGAGGGCAGTCTGGAGATTTTAAAACTGCGAAAGAATTTGCGCATTGTTCGCCTTGATCGGGTTGATCAATTGGGAAAATATCGGGATTTGCGCTTTATAGATTTCAAAAGTTTGATTGATGGGGGTATCATAGCTCAACAATCTCCATTGAACAGAATTTATACCAAAGATGATTTTAAGCCAGCCTTTTCGACCTATAAGGGAAAAGAATATGAAATTGAAAGACTACCGACGGAACCGGAATATGAAGATATGCTTTTTGGTTGGGGAGTAGAGCAGGGGATTACCTCTAACTCAGTCATTTATGTTAAATGTGGCGTAACTATCGGGATCGGCACTGGTGAGCAGGATAGGGTAGGGGTGGCCGAGATCGCTATTTATAAAGCCTATACCAAATATGCAGATGCGTTATGTTTTCAAGAGCATGGCCTTCCCTATAAGAGCTTGGAGATGGAGATTGCCGAGGGTAGGCGATCTTTCAACGAAAAGGAAGGCATTGATCATAAGGTAAAAGCGGAAAAGGGAAATTTGATCGGATCAGTGATGATTTCCGATGCCTTTTTCCCTTTTCGAGATGGTGTTGATGTTGCCATTAAGGAAGGCATTAAGGCTATCGTGCAACCTGGAGGTTCCCTGCGGGATTTTGAATCCATTCAAGCCTGCAATGAGGCAGAGCCCAAGGTTACTATGGTTTATACCGGACAGAGGACATTTAAGCATTAACTTTAACTTTCCTGTGGCTTTTAGACATTTTAGCTTTTACTATCAATTTGTCTATGTTGGTTATAATAACACAGGTATAAGCTAGAGCAATTAAAAGTGTGAAACAATAGAATATTTCCATGATTTCTACCTCCTTTTTTTCGGCCTTTAAACTTTTGATGGGAAAAGAAATTATTTAAGAAGAGTTTCTATTAACAATAGACAGTCAAACCTGTTTATTGGTTATTATTTATATTTATAGATGCCGCTGGTTTCATTTATAATTCTAATACTACAAATAAAAATAATTTTTTTGCAGGGCTGAAGCCCTGCGCTACAGTGAGAGCATTTTAAGGCTGACAGTTCAAAATCACCTTAGGTTTGGAGGAGGAAAGAGACTTTATGAAAATCAGAGTATATTACGAAGATACCGATTGCGGGAATGTCGTCTATTATGCGAATTATCTTAAATATATGGAGCGTAGCAGAACTGAGTTGCTTCGGGAAAGAGGTATAAATCTTTCTTTGCTTCAAAAAGAAGGGTATCTTTTTATCGTATCTGAGGTTCATATTAAATATAAGGCATCGGCAAAATATGATGACCTTCTGGATGTTGATTCAATCATAAAGTCAATATCATTTGCTTCCATAACCTTTAGTACAACCATAAAGAATTCATCGGGTAAATTACTGATAACCGGTGATGTTAAACTTGCCTTTATTAACAGAGAAGGTAAAATTTGCCGCATTCCTGAAGAAATAGCCTCAATATTTGCCGAATAAAGAAATGTCTCGGTAGATTTCTGTTCATTCCGTCTGATATAAAATTTTAATTAAAAGCAGAATTTTATTGCTAAAATAATCGATATATTATGTAGGGGGATTGTTTATTATCTGAATAATCTGGAAATTAATCTTTAATGTATAAATATAATGAAGATGTACACATTTAATTCCATGCCTCTGATAAGCAGGGAATATCTTAATCCTGAACCTATTAAATGGTCTGCATATTCAGGGTGGATTAATCTGTATTTATTTTGTATTCAGGGGATTAGCGGTGCATTATTATTATTATATTATCGTCCCACCATACCCCAAGCGTATGAATCAATTCAACAGATAACTAATACTCTTCATTACGGATGGCTCATTCGGGGTATACATATCTGGGCCATGCAATTATTGATTATCTTTTTATTGTTCCATATAATTATTTTATTTATTGACCAAAGCTATCGATCCGCCCCCAAAATTACCTGGATTTTGGGGGGCGGAATGATGACCCTGATCGGCTTATCAGGAGCCACCGGAAATTTATTGCCCTGGACACAAGTCTCCTACTGGACAACCACTTTTATTACCCAAATGTCGACAGTTATACCGTTTTTTGGCAGACACCTTAAATTTTTGGCCAGGGGAGGAAATGAAATCTCACAACTTACTCTTTCACGATTTTTTGCCTTTCATATCTTAATTATTCCCCTATTATTCCTGTTTTTTGTAGGATTTCATATCTTCTCAGCCAAAAAATCTCTTATCCCCAGAGATCTTCTTTTTCATGTATTGATCCTTTTGATTCTCAGCGCCGCCCTTTTTTCTCTTTCCACCTTTTTTCCCCCTCGCATATACCCAAAGGCTGATCCCTTCAACACGGTCATAAATATTAAACCGGAATGGTATTTTCTTGGCTCATATGAAACCTTTCAATTATTTAACGGCTTTCGACTTGCAGGTCCCAGAGTGGGGACTATCCTGGCCTTTTTCTTTCAATTTGGCTTCTATTTACTGTTTTTATTATTCCCTTTTTTTGCTCCTTTGGTTTTACGAGATCGTCGATTAAATATTACCCTGGCTATTTCCGGGACCCTTATTTTGTTGACTTTGACGCTGTTAGGGTATTGCCGATGAATGAAGGGAATATCTTTTCGAGGCTTGATATCAAGAGGATTCTGTTCATATTTATCATAGTTGGTATTTCAGTTTGCCGGACTTCATTAACACAAGCGGCTACAATTCAAAACAACTGTGTAAACTGCCATCAGGGGCTACAAGAGAATCTGGCTCTTTATGCCCAACAATGGGCTGACAGCGTTCATGCTGTATTCTCTGTTTGCTGTGAAGATTGCCATGGTGGAGATCCCAATTCTCCTTACAGACCCGAGATCGGGAAAAATGATTATATCGGCGTTCCGGTCAAAAGAAAGATCCCTTATTTTTGTGATCGCTGTCATGCTAATCCACGTTATATGAAAAAATATAATATTCGGGTTGATATGGAAAACCAATATAAAGACAGTATACATGGGCAAAGATTATTAAAAGAAGGAAATATGGATGTAGCTGACTGTGTAAATTGTCACGGCAGTCACGATATTAAAATTACTGACGACTTAAAGTCAAGGGTCAATCATTTTTTCATTGCCGGGACATGCGCTAAATGCCATGCAGATAATAAGCTTATGAGACCATACGGGGTACCTACCGATCAACTTGTGCAATATAAAAAGAGCTATCACGGCCAAATTTTGTATCAAAAAATTAAGAAAAAAAATCCACGCTTTGTACCTTCTTGTCCTGGATGTCATGGCATCCATGGAGGAAAACCCTCGGGAGTTGCCAGGGTTGCGGATGCCTGTTACAATTGCCACCTCATGACCAAAAGATATTTTCAGGAAAGCGTTCATGGTTTCGTTCTGAACGAAAATCAACCTCCCCGATGCATAGACTGCCATGGTTATCATAATATTCCTTTAGCTGATGAGGAAATGTTTGTCGGTCAAGATGATTTTCATTGTGGGGCTTGTCATTCACTGGATTCAAAAGAATATCAAACTGGTCAGACTATACGTACTTTGCTTATACAAGCTAGAGCTGCTGCAAAAAAAAGCCAGGGTAAAATTAGCCGGGTCAAGAAAGATCTTGATATTGATATATCAGGTTTTGATCAAAAGATGAGTGATGTTTTTGATTATCTAAGTGAAGCAAAAAGCGCTATTCATTCACAAGATATCCAGACAGTACAGGAAATTGTAAAAAAAATTAATAAGTATACTCGTTCACTTAATCAACAAGTGGATGGTCGCTACCGGGAAATGAGACAGAGAAAAAAATGGTTGGTTCAGATGTTGTTATATATTTCCTTTCTTTTTTTCTTTATTGCCTATCAAAGATCCAAGCTGAACAAATAAAACAAAAATTGAACCCATAGGCCTTACAATTTCCTTTTCGTCATCATTCATTTATAAGCTATAAGAGAGAGTGCCACAGCATTCGCTTTCTAATTAACCTTACAACCTCACTTATTTTTTTGATCATTGAGGGAATTGGCTTACCTTATTTTAATGAATTTTGATGGTATCGTAAAAAGTCCAAAATGGAGATATATATACAACATAACTTGTTGAATTTATGAAACCCAAATTTTGTAAAAATGACTTTTTACGGTTGCATCAATTTTGTTATGTATTAAATTTCGAGGGTTCATGAAACAAATGTCGTTGTAAGGTTAACTCCCTCCAGACTTCAAGCTTTTTAATGGAATTTTCCTGGGCAAAATGTTAAGGGAAGGGAAAAGGAATGGCGCTATTAAGTACTGACCATGATCCATAGCTAGAGGTAGTAGTAGGAGGAAAATAATATATACTTGTATAATAATTTACATTATATAGGAAATAGGAAGTAGGTAATGTAAAGGTTGGAATAGTGTCCGGAAAATAGTATGATGAATAAGGAATGGCTGTAGTGGGCGCTGCCTTTGAGGGTGATCCGGCAATTTTACTAAACCGGGTAGCATTAAGTAAGGCATAAGGTAATAAAGGTAAAGTCCCATATCCTGATATATAATTTAAACCGCTATAATACATTGGATATACTGGAAGGAGCATTGAAGGTGAATAGGTATATGGAGGGGGAAACCATTGTGCCTGGCTATTAAAGACAAATATGCTAAAAATTAATACGAATAGTATGCATAATAATAAAAGATATTTTTTCATCTGAACCCTTTCTTAGATCAATGATTTCAATAAATTATAAATTTCTGATTAAGAGATAGATACTGAAAATCTGTTAAAGTATATAAGATATATATTAAAAATATATTAAAGTCAATAATTTTTTACAAATTTAATAGTACCGGAATTTCCATTTTTTTATACGGCTTTCCAGTTTATTTTTTACCATGAAAAAACATTTTGAAAAATAGACTTTAGTGAAAAAGTCAAAAATTTCATCTTCGGGGGTGAACAACTCGTTCATGAGCGTTTAGACGGGATAACACAGGACTCAGGCTGCACAACATAAAAAAGAAAGAATCTTGTTAATCCTGTCTAATTTAAATATAGATAGAAGGTGCATGTTGCAAAACTAATGGGGTTGGGAAAATAAAGCTGGTTTAAATTAATTAATTATCCCCGATTACTTCTAAAGACGATTTAGATAAGGAAATATTACTTTTTTGTTCCTGGGATTTTTTTAATTAAAAAAATAATCGAAGAAATAATCCGCCACCATGAGCAGCAGAACCATATTCACTGCGAATAGTACCACTAAGAGATGTTTGCAGATTTTGTGGATTATATGTATCCGGCCATTCTGTCCCATTACCATACAAAGTCGGTGATCGGCCAAGGGCAAAATTAATAAAGGCAAGCACTTCTGAATTGTCCGAGATTGAATAAGTGAATCTGGGAGAGATAAATTGGGACTCGTCCTGGAGATTAGCAATGGCTACAAGGCTTAATTTGAAAAGTGGAGTGACTTCATAACTTGAATTGAGCAAGGCATAATAGCGACCTTTAAATAAAATTAGTGGATCTTGAATATTATATTTTTCCGGCTCTCCCTCGCCATTGCCATTATAATAAAATTCAAGGTCTACATAAAGGTCATTTCGCAAGAGAGTATTCTTAAAAAGGTAATCCACTTCAATACCAGCTTGAGCATAACCGGAATTATTCCCATCATTTTTTTCCCCGAAAAACAGGCTTTCAGCTCGCATCCCCATGCCCTTCACATCTTGGGAATAGCCTAATCCGAGGGCAGGTTTTTTTTGGTTATATCCAAGTAAGAGATTAAAATCTCCCTTTTCACCCATAAGAGTATAGAGCAGCAGATAACTTTGCATTTCAGATTTTTCCGGGAGTACGACCACGGCTGTAATCGTACTTAAGGATTCAGGATAATACTCGACTTTTATTCCGTCAACACCGGACCGGACATCTTTATCAAGATCCAAGGGAGGAAAAGGAGATATAAGATCTAAGGGAGAAAAACCGAGGAGGTTTCCAAAACCAATGGCTTGCCTCCCAATAGTGGTTGATAATTTTCCTGATTCCCAGTTGAGATATAAACGATCAGGGCGCATTTTTATTACAGTATTCTTTTCATTAATAGGAGTGGCATCCAGATTTTTCAGATCAAAGGGACTTTTGTTGCTAGACATTTGGTCGTTCTCTCCTACCAGGAGATCTGCTTTCTGTGAATAGGCTGCTTTTATGGAATTTGAAAGGGTTAAGTTAAGATCAAGTCGAACCTGAGTATCGGTGAAGCCTTTATAGGAGTCGTCTAAAGGTGTTTTTTGGACAAGGTTTAGAGATTTTATGTGTCCCCCGAGGGTCAATTGAAAATTTCCCCCAAGCGACCATTTATAGGCGGCTTCTCCATAACCCAAAATCATTAAGAAGAAAATAGTTAAGGAGAATAAGAATAACAACCAGGCTTTTGTAATATGACTCATAATTTTTTTTTATGGTTTTTGTGTTAATGATTACTAATTTATTGGTTCCAACTTGTCCTAAGTTAGGGAACTTTAAATGTCGAAATTGTTTTGGCATATTATTGTTTTTCGACCATTTTATAGTATAAGTATTACCATTATATTGAAAGCGTTAATTTAATAGAGTAGAAGTTATATTTTATTGAGGTACTGTCCGGACATTATGATAGATTTGATAAAAATAAATTTTTATATTAAAATATAATAGTAATAAAAAATGATATTTTTTTTTATAAAATCAATAGGTCCCAATAAATAAATTTTAACAAATTCACCTTTATAATTATACTCTTTTATTGTATATTTAATGAATTACCACCTAACCCGGACACAAGCCGGAACAAAAAAGGTTTTGAAATTTTCTATCAAAAAAAATCACGAAATTCAAAACTAAGTGCCTAATTTCTTCTTGATGGGAGAGTTACAGGAGGGAAGATAGTATATATTAGGGGGAGGTTATAGATGCGGGGAGTGTTGTTAGATGAAAAGAATAACATTTTTTAAGATAACAGATAATTATATATTATTTGGGATTGGTCTAGGAATATTTTTTTGGATTTTTGAATCCTTCATACATACTTTTATTTTTCATGACGCCGGCCTTATTGAGGAACTATTTACCCCAAACGTTCATGAGACCTGGATGCGTTTGATGGTTATTTTCCTTTTTCTTATGCTTGGTATCTATGCTCAATTTATGGTTTCCAGGAATAAGCGAACAATGCAGGAATTAAGGGAATATCGTTTACACCTAAAAGGGTTGGTAGAAGAACGTACCGCCGAATTATCCGCTGCTAATGAAAAACTTCAACAAAAAATTATTGAGCATAAACGAATGGCGGAATTGCTAAGAGAATCAGAAGCAAAGTATTCGACTTTGGTAGAGCAAGCCAAGGATGGGGTGATTGTTGTACAAGACAATATTTTTAAATTCGTTAATATGGCCATGGCAAAAATTACAGGCTATTCTGTTGAAGAATTGGTGGAAAAATCTTATTCAGATATAATACTGTCTGAATATAGCAATCCATCTTCCTCTAAGAAAAAATTAGATATGGTGGATGAAATTTTTCCTTTTTTCTATGAAGGGAAAATTCAGTGTAAAGATGGCGTCATAAAGGATGCGGAAATATCTGATGCGATCATTAAATTTAATGGAGAAAATGCTCGTATGGGAATAATACGCGACATTACAGAACGTAAAAAGATGGAGGAAGAGTTACAAGAAATTGAAAAGCTTGAATCTATCGGTATTCTTGCCGGTGGTATTGCTCATGATTTCGGCAATTTATTAACTACTATTATTGCCAATCTCTCTCTTGGGAAAATTTACGCAAAGTCCGATGACAAAGTATGTGAAGTTTTAACTGAAGCGGAAAGAGCGTCTAATCAGGCTCAGAAGCTGACTCAACAATTACTCACCTTTTCCAAGGGCAAAGAGCCTATTAAGGAAGTCGTTTCTGTCTCAAAATTATTGAGAGATACAGTAAGCTTTACCTTAAGCGGTTCTAAGACAAAATGTGATTTGTCTCTACCCGATGATCTTTGGTGTGCTGAAATCGATGAAGGGCAGATCATTCAAGTTATAAATAATTTGATTATGAATGCCGACCAGGCCATGCCTAAGGGCGGAATAATCAGAGTGAGTGCTGAGAATTTAAATAGAACAGATGATTCCTTGCTGTTGAAAGATGCTTTACTGCTGAAGGGCGGAAAATTTGTCAAGATAACTATCAAAGATCAGGGAATTGGAATTTCGGAAAAATTTCTTCATCATATATTCGAACCTTATTTTACCACCAAACAAGAAGGTAGTGGTTTGGGTTTATCTATTGGTTATTCAATTGTAAAAAAACATGATGGATATATTACAGCGGAATCTGAAGTAGGAGTGGGAACAAGTTTCCATATATATCTTCCTGCTACAGTGAAGGAAGTCTTTGTGGTTAAAGAGGTTGTAGAGGAAAAGTTATGTTCCGGTAAGGGAAAAATTTTATTTATGGATGACCAAAAAGGTATACGAACTATTATTGGCCGGGTATTGGCGCGTCTTGGATACGAGGTTGAGTTTACCGGCAATGGAGAGGAAGCAATAGAATTATATAAAAAGGCAAAAACGTTGGACCGGGACTTTGATGTTGTTATATTAGATTTAACCATACCGGGTGGTATGGGAGGTGAAGAAGCTATTCAGAAATTGCTTGAAATAGATCCTCAGGTCAAAGGAATTGTTTCCAGCGCTTATTCCAAACATCCGATAATGTCTGAATATAAGAAATATGGTTTTGTGGGAGTAATTGCCAAGCCGTATAAAATTGAAAAATTAAGTGACTTATTACATAACGTCCTGAAAGAAAAAGAAAAGATTTTTCAGAATCCCTCCAATCAGTAGATAGTAAAAATCGATAAGAAAAAATCTAAAATATTCACTGTAGTGCAGGGCTTTAACCCTGCTTAATGCTCCAGAAAAAAGATTTTTTGCAGGGTTTAAGCCCTACGTGAATTCTGTTTGAATATCGGTTGTGAAATTAAGTTTATGGGAAAACTATAGAAGAAATAAAAAATTTGATATTTTACGCTATGTTACAGACAATCAGGGTTAACATATAGAAACTAAAGGAAAGACACCCCCAGATAATATATTTCTCAAAATCTTCCATTTCCCCATACATCTTTTTCAATCTCATCATAACCACACCTGCCTTTTCTTGTATAAAAATTTAGTAATTATGGTTTAATAGTAATAGTATATGATTTACCTGTTATATTTATAGCTTCGCAACTAATTACTTTATCATCTCTGCGTTGCATTAATTGGTGGATAAGCCTCGACACGAACCTCTGCTCTATTTTTCTTTTAATAATATGTATACGCATATTTCTTGCCAATAAATTAAGAGGTAAATTAACAAATTTATTATATTTATTATTTAAAAATTTTAATATACAAAATACCCTTTTGCATTAATGCAAAAGGGTATTTGTGTCTATTCTATAAATATATAATTAAACTGAAATAAGGAAATAAAAAAGATGGCGGCAAGTAAGAATAGCAGTCATTTTCAGCCGATCGTTTTTAATAAGAAAATTAGGCAGAGTTACTGCATTTTTTCAAACATATTTGCAGAATGGCAATTTTAGAGGGGAATCGAAAGTTTTTTAAATTTTTAAATCATAGCTACCTTGCATGTGGGGTATTACATGCATTACTGACTCAAGAGTCAAAAGTCTTCAGAGCTTTAAAATCATAGCTACTTCATCACAGTCCGGGAATTTAATACATTTGATGCAGTCAGACCAAACTTTATGAGGAAGTTCTGATTTATCAATCAATTGAAACCCCATTTTTTCGAAATATTCTTTTTGATTGGTAAGAAGAAACACTTTTTTAAGCTGTAAATCTCTAGCTTCATCCAAGGCGCTCATGACAAGAGCTTTACCGATCCCTTGATGTCGATAATCGGCTTGAACTGCCAGAGAACGAAATTCAGCAAGATCTTCCCAAATTATATGAAGTGAAGCAGCTCCTACAATTTTTGATTCGATTTTATAGATAAAAAAATCCCGAATTCTTTCATAGATTTCGTGTAAGGAAAGTGGGAGTAAGCCATTGTTTGCATATAAATTTATTAACTTTTGAATTGATTTTGCTTCGCCGGCTTTAGGTCGACTAATCATAGAATATTTCCTCTTTAAAATACCCCATTCCTTCATGTAAGGCTTCAAGATTTAAGGAAATGAGATTTTGATTTTTTGCAGGGAGAAGTAATTTAATACTCTCTTGGATGTTTTGTAAGGACAAAAGTTTTGTTTTATGTAAAAAAGCTCCCAGCATGATCATATTGGTCGATTTAGTATGGCCGGATGATGTTTTGGCGATTTCTGTAGCCGGCAGAAAAGAAGCTTTTATATTGTTACCAAAAAATTGAGAATCATGAATTAAAGACTCATTGGCAATGAGTAATCCTCCGGAGATAATCTTTGGACCATATTTTTGTAAAGCATAATTATTCATAGCAATGAGGATATCCGGGTTTTTTGCAATAGGAGAACCAATGTCTTCATCGGATATGATAACCGTACAGTTAATTACTCCTCCTCGCATTTCGGCGCCATAAGAGGAAATCAAGGTCACATTTTTTTTATCCAGCATACCGGCAGTGGCCAAAATTTTACTCAGGAGTAATACTCCTTGTCCACCGGAACCGGCTATACATATTTTTTTTTCAGCCATCTAAACCTCGGTTAAGCCAATAAAGTATGGTAATTGGCTTATGATGAAATATTCTTATATACCCCTAATGGAAATGTATTACTCATGGTATCTTCGATCCACTGATTCGACTCAAGGGGGGACATTTTCCAGTTAGTTGGACAGGCGGATAAAACTTCTACCAGACTGAATCCAAGATTATCTATCTGCGCTTGAAAAGCTTTTCGGATGGCTCTTGCAGCTTTTTTAATATTTTTAGGATTATTAACGGCAACTCGTTCAATATAGGCAGGCCCGTCCAGAGTTGCCAACAGTTCGCATATTCGTAAAGGGAATCCATCAACACGATTATCACGTCCATAAGGAGTTGTTTTCGTCACCTGACCAGTTAGGGTGGTGGGCGCCATTTGGCCTCCAGTCATTCCGTAAACAGCATTATTAACAAAAATAACAGTAATGTTTTCTCCACGATTCGCTGTATGAATGATTTCAGCTATTCCAATAGAGGCAAGATCTCCATCTCCTTGATAGCTAAAGATAATATTTTCAGGCCTGGCTCGTTTCATTCCGGTAACAGCTGCAGGAGGTCGACCATGGGCAACTTCAAGCATATCGATATTAAAATAGTCATAGGCAAATACTGCACAACCAACCGGAGCAACGCCGATAGTTTTATCCTGAATATCGAAAAAATCGATTGTCTCGCCGATTAATCGGTGAATTAAACCATGATGGCAACCGGGGCAATATCTGAATGGAACATTTTTGAGTGATTTTGGTCTGGAAAAGATCTCTTTCAACTAAAAATTCTCCCTAACCTCTCTCTGATTTTTTTTGTAAAACTATATTGAACCACAAAGACACAAAGATCACAAAGAAAAGCACACACATGAAAAATAAATTTTTTAGTTTTTTAAAGGCTAAAGCCCTGCGCTATATTGCATGAATTGATTATGAAATAATTAACTGAAAATCTATGGTAATTATTCAGACCCTTATAGTAAACCACAAAATACAAAAAAGACAAAATGATAAAAAAAATAGAGGGTTAGAAAAAAATATTTTCTCTCTCTGTGATCTTTGTGTCTTTGTGGTTCAAATATAATTCCTTGATTTAGAGCTGGCCTATGGGGTCTGAACGCTTACACAATTAATTATAACAATTTCCGACAGGATTGAAAAATTTCTTCATCAGAAGGAATTCCACCTCCCGGCCGACCATAAAAAAAATTTTCACTGCTTGACCCTGTTGCCAATTTGACATCCTCAACCATTTGTCCCATATTCATTTCAATGGTAAGAACTTTACCAATTTTACCGGCTCTGAATGCCAGGGCGGAAGAAGGGAATGGATAGAGGGTGACTGGTTGAAAGAGTCCCAGGGCAATACCCTGCTTTCTGGCCTTATTGACAACTCCCTTACAAATTCTTGCCGAAAGGCCATAAGCCACCAAAAGGAGTTCGGCATCTTGAGCATGGTATTCTTTGTACCTAATTTCATTGTTTTGAATTTTTTGATATTTTTGGTATAAAAGCCAATTTTTTTCTTCCAGTTCCCCTTCTCCCATATAAAGAGACTTAATTATATTCGGAGGGCGATTTTTAGCTCCAGTCAAGGCCCAGGTTTTTTCAGGTAAATTCATTTTAGGTTTTTGACCGTTTTCAAAAGCGAGGGGTTCCATCATCTGCCCTAAAACGCCATCAGCTAAAATTAGAACAGGGGTCCGATATATGTCAGCCAGATCAAAAGCCAGAAAGGTTAGATCATATAGCTCTTGTATTGAAGATGGACCGAGAACTATGGTACGATAATCCCCATGGCCGCCACCTTTTGTGGCCTGAAAATAATCTCCCTGAGAACCTGCAATGTTGCCTAAGCCAGGGCCACCGCGACAGATATTAACGATAACTGCAGGTAATTCCGCTCCTGCAAGGAAGGAAATTCCTTCCTGTTTAAGACTGATGCCGGGGCTGGAAGATGTAGTCATGCTCCTGACCCCTGCGGCTGCCGCGCCATAAACCATATTTATGGCTGCAATCTCACTTTCTGCTTGTATAAAGCATCCGCCAATCATTGGTAATTTTTTAGCCATAAAGGCCGGGATTTCATTTTGCGGGGTAATCGGATAGCCAAAATAAAATAGGCACCCTGCCGCAATAGCCCCTTCGGTTATAGCTTCATTTCCTGTTATTAGGATTTTTTTTGATTTTTCACTCACGAAGACTCCCAACCTACTCTTTTTATAATTCTTGTATTTGTTATTTTCCTTAAAGTTACACAGAATTTAAAAAAGGGATTACAATTTTATTTAAATACAGTGATGGCAATGTCGGGGCAGGTTTCTGCGCATAAAGCACAGCCGGTACATTGCTCCAAATGCTGAACTGCGGCAACATAATATCCTTGTTGGTTTAAAGTATTTCCAATGGCAATAATATTTTGGGGACATACGGAAATACATAATTCACATCCTTTGCACCTTTGAATATTGATTTCAATTTTGGCCATGAATCACCATCAATCTTTATCTATTCCCCTTATTTTTCTATCAGTGGTAGGTAAGCTCTCTTTATTCAGATTTTAAAACCAAGCCCTCAGGGCCTGGTCACAAATAAAAGGGCCCTGCCCCTTAAAATATCATAACACCGCAATTTTTTTACTTTTTTAACAGGATTGAAAGGATGGACAGGATAAAAAAATCTGGTTGGTCCTGTTAATCCTGTCTAATGCATTATTTTTTTTTCACAGGGGATTTCACTAGATTTTTGATCAAACTTTAGATAGGGTCTTGTCTGAATAAGAAATGGGAAAATCTATGGTAAATATAGTGTATTCATTAACCTTACTTTCAATCTCAATTGTTCCCTTATGATCTTGTATAATACCATAGCTAACACTTAAACCCAGGCCGGTTCCCTGGCCTACTGGTTTGGTAGTAAAAAAGGGGTCGAATAACCGGTTACAATTTTTTTCTGAAATCCCTGTGCCATTATCATAAAATTTTATTTGAATATATTCGTTTTTATCTTTTTCAATCTTATGTATACTGATTCGAAGGATTTTTAAATGTTTATCTGTGCTGTTTTGAAATTTTTTATTGAGAGCATATTGAGCATTATTGATAAGATTGAGGAAGACTTGTTGAAGTCTTCCGCTATTGACGGCAATTTGCGGTAAAAAGGACTCAAATTCCCTAACAACTTTTATACCATCAAGCTGCAATTGATGTTCCGTAAGGGCTAACGTGGTTTCAATGATTTCTATGATGTCAGCGCGCTGATACTCCTGCCGGGTTTGACGAGAAAAAGTTAAAATATCGCTGGCAATTTTTCCAATGCGGGTGCCTTCCTGTAAGATTCGCTCAGCATAATCAGCGATATCATTGTTTTTATCTTTAATTTCCGTTTGAATGAGAGTGGCAAAGAGCAACATGCCATTTAATGGATTTTTGATCTCATGAGTAAAATTAGTCAATAACTCTCCCATAGTAGCGAGCTTTTGGTTTTGAATGAGTTGCTCTTGTAATTGCTTTTGCTCGGTGATGTCTCGAAAATTTTGAACAGCTCCGGTAATTCGTGCGTTTTTATCTTTTAAAACAGCAGCGCTCACTCGAAGAGGAATAAGTTGGTTTTTTGCATTTTGAATATATACTTCCATATGAGCAATGGTTTCATTATTTTTTAGGTTCTCTATTAATTGTTTTGTATAATGTGAATTTGGGCTTTTAAAAACTTCATCATGGGATTTCCCAATTACTTCATACGCCTTGTAACCCGTAATTTTTTCAGCCTGAAGATTAAAAGAGGTAATTTTCCAATTTTCATCCACCGTACAGAGACCGTCAGCTAAGCTTGCAATTATGGCTACAGTACGATCTTTTTGTTCGAGAAGTTCATGTGTCCGCTGCTCTATTTTAGTTTCCAGTTCTCGATTAAGATCATCTACTCTAGTTTTGGCTTCTTTGAGGGCAGCGTTGGAAATTTGTAGTTCTTGGAGCAATTTTTTATTTTCAGAAACCAGACGTTGCTCATCGGCGGCTTTTTTAACGATTTCTATTAATTTTTCAACCTCAAAGGGCTTGACAATATAAGCATAAGCGCCTTGATTCAAGGCTTTAATTGAGTTTTCAATGGTGGCCGCCGCAGTAAGCATGATGGAGTATAGATCTTGGTTCATGGTGCGGATTGCTTTTAATATATCCAGGCCGCTTATATCGGGTAAATTGATATCAATAATACTTACATTGAAGGGCTTTTCCCGAATTTTTTCAATAGCATCCACCCCATTTTGAGCTTGATCTACTTGGTATCCCTCATCTTCCAGAATATCTTTAATAGTCTGGCAGACCCCAATTTCGTCATCAACAATCAGGATATTTGCTTTGGAGGGTAAAATTTTATTCATCATTCTTTGTTTTATTTTTATTAATATTTTCTAAAATAGAAATAATTTGTTCAGGAGGGAAAGGTTTATTGATATATTGATAAATTCCGAGCTTAACAGCTTCATTAATAAGGGTTTCCGCAGAATAAGCAGTCATTAAGATAAATTTTGTTTGGCTGTTTAATTTTTTAATTTCTTTGATTGCCTCTACGCCATTAATACCAGGCATAATAACGTCCATTAAAATGATGTCAAAAAATTGCTTGCCTGCTTTTTTGATAGCGCAGTACCCATCAACGGCCGCTTCTACCACATACCCCGCATCTTGCAATATATCGCTGAGGGTTTCCCGCATTCCTGATTGATCGTCTACAACTAAAATTTTCAATTTTTCCCTTTTTTCGATAGTTTCCCCACTTTTTTTGATAGTTTTACCATTCATCATGATACAGTTTTGGAGTATTCTTTAGCAATCGGAAGTGAAATAAAAAAAGAGGTTCCCTCTCCAACTACACTATTCACAGAAATATTGGCGTGATGATTTTGAATAATAGATTTGGTTATAGCCAAACCAAGGCCAATTCCTTTAATTTTAGTGGTGAAAAAGGGGTCAAAGAGTTTTTTAAGGTCTGATGATGGGATACCGCATCCCTGGTCCCCTATTTCTATCTCAACCATCCCCTTATTTTGGCGACTTGTAATAGATATTTTACCGCCATTATTTAACATGCTGTATTCGGCATTGCTGATTAAATTAACAAATACCTGATGAATTTGTTCTTTATCAAGGGGAACAGGAGGTAATTCCGGAGCCAGATTTTTTTCAATAGTTATATTGGGTTTTAGTTGGATCCGGGATATAGACAGCTCAATCACTTTATTAATATCATTTGAGGCCAATTCAGATTTTGTCGTTCGACAAAACCCCAAAAGTTCATCAATAATTTTATTAGAACTTATAATTTCATTTTCGATAATGCCAAGGTGTTTGTGTAATTTGGCATCCTGGTCAGTGAACTTATGTTTTAGATAATAGGCTGAATTTTGGATTATAGCTAAGGGATTACGCAATTCATGACTCACACAGGAAGCCAGGCGGCCAAGGGCAGCCATTTTCTCGGAAATGATAAGCTGTTCTTCCGCTTCTTTGAGTTCTCTGAGCATCCTTTTTTGTTCCGAAATATTACGAAATACCTCGCATCCTCCCATGATATTGCCTTGCTCATCCTTGATTGAAGAAGCGCTGGCCATAATAGGGATACTTTTTTGATCCTTGGTTTTCATTTGCACTTCCACATTATAGGTGGGGGTGCCGTTTTTGGCTGAAGATTTTACAGCACATTGTTTTTCACAGATATCACTTTTGAAGATTTCATAACATTTTTTTCCGATTACTTCTTTACTGGTATATCCGCTCAATTTTTCACATGCAGGACTAAAGTAAGTAAGGTTCATGGCCATATCGACAGTAAAGATCGGATCGGCAATTGCCTCAAGAATGGTTTTACTGGTCCTGATTTGATGACGAAGAGAAAGAATCATTTGATTAAAGGAATTGGCCAGGCTGGTAATTTCTCCCTTTTTTTGAATATAAAGCAGTTCTTTTAAATTCCCGCCGGCTATCAGTTTAGCTGAATCGTCCAGCAGCTTTAAGGGGCGTAAAATGGATATGGAGATGGAGGTGGCTATGGTTAAACCTAAGATAGTAGCCATGATAAAGATGGCAACCATCCAAAGATGAGATGAATGCCAGGCATCTTTAGCATCAATGTGTGATTTTTTCATGAGCTGATCGTGTAATTTTACGAGTTCTTGTACGTGATCTCTGGAAGAGACAGCCAGTTGATCCATTTTTTTTCATTATCCTTCCGGCCTCCTCACGCTGAGAAAGATTGGAAGACATAATCTGATTTGATAAAGAGCGTATTTGATCAAAGTCTTTTCTGATTTTATCAATAAAAGGTCGTTCTATAGGCCTGGCTAAGTGATAGCAGTAATCAAAGGCTGTTAAAACTTTTTTTTCCAGAGCGATGGCTATTTCATGTTCTGCAGGATATCCGGTAATCAAAATATCATGGGCCGGCATGATATAATCGGTTATCGCTGTTTGGATTTCATAGATAGATTTTTGGTGGGGGATTTCTTCAAGAATATTTTCAAAAGATCTGGTGACTGTAACATTTTGCCGGTAGGAGATCAGATGACTTACTACCATCAAAAGCAGTAAAGTCAGAATAAGGATGAATAATCGGAGCGTAATTCCAAATCCCTTTGAATAGGGTTTGAATCCTTTATCCTCAGAAAAATGGCTCGCTTCTTTTTTGGTGTGCATAGTATTTTCCGTATTCTCCCAAAAAAAATGCCTTTTTTATATGTATAATCATGAAATATTTTGATTTTGATTATCTTTCAACCCATGCCATAAAATATACTATACCTATGGGAGTAATGCAACAGGTATAAATATAATCGCCGTAAATTCTAATTTTTAAATTTAAAAGGTTTGTTGGTGAACATTTTGACAATTTCAGTACTGATAGAGCGTAGATCTAGCCCAAAGAATAAACTGTAGCGCAGGGCTTTAGCCCTGCGAAAAATACATTTTTTATGGGAGTTCGGCAGGGCTAAGCCCTGCGCTAAAGTAACATTATAAATTTATAGTATAGTAATTTTAAGATGTCAAAATGAGAATTACTGGCTATAATCGTTGCTGAGGATAGGTTGAAGAATTTGTGTGAAGTTTCATTAATTCTTGGGCGTGTTTGGTGGTGATTGTCGAATCGAGGCTTCCCCCTCCCAGCATCCTGGATAATTCTTCAATTCGTTGGCCGGTCTTTAGCTTTTCTACCAGCGTATTGGTGCGATTTTTGTTGATTACTTTTTTTACTACGTAATGATGGTCCGCCATTGAAGCGATTTGTGGCGAATGAGTAATGCAAAGGATCTGCTTTTTGCTGGCCAATGCTTTTAATTTTTTACCTACAATTTTGGAAATATCGCCGCCGATACCTATGTCTAATTCGTCAAAAACAAGGGCCGGTATTTCGTCTGCTGCTCTCAATAGAGTTTTAAGGGCCAACATAATTCGGGAAATTTCTCCTCCCGAAGCAATGCGAGACAGTGCTTTGAGCTCTTCTCCCTGATTGGCTGAAAAAAGAAATTCAATTATATCGATGCCTTTGGCCGTAGTTCTATAGGGGAAGGAGGGTAAGAGTGAAGGACCCATTGCCATAGATGATTCAGAGGGCTCACTCTTTTTTTTTCGTTGCGCAACTTTAAACTGCGCCTTGGGCATGTGAAGATCTTCCAATTCTTTTTTAATTTGCCGCTCAATGCTTGAGGCAGTTTTTTTTCTTTCTAAAGATAGTTTATCGGCTAATATTATTGCTTTTTCAATCAAATGCCGGATTTTTTTTTGAAGCTGTTCTATTTCATCTTTAGCCTCGCGCATTGATTGCCATTTTTTTTCCATTTTGGTTCTTTGTTCCAGAATTTGTTCAATGCTGTCTCCATATTTGCGTTTTAGTTTTTGAATCTCTATGGATCGTGTTTCACATTCGTCCAACAAATGGGGATCAGATTTTATTTCTTGGCTGTAAACCCTGCACTGGGAGGCAATGTCTTCTATGAGGTAGCTGGAATTATTAAGAGAATCCGCCAGAGGAGAAAAAAAATCATCGATTTTACTCAGTTGTTTTAACCGACCGGCGATCTTACTTAATTGCTCATGGACAGCCCCTTCTCTTTCATAAAGCTCTTGAGCCGCAATGGTTGATTCTTGAAATAATTTTTCCGCATTTTGCAATTGTCGTTTTCGGACTTCAATCTCTTGCTCTTCCCCAGGTTTTAAATTTGCCTGGTCGATTTCGAGCATCTGAAATTGTAATAATTCACGCTCTTTCTCATCTGTCTGTTTTTTTTGAAATAGAGAATGGAGTTGGTCACATTTCTTTTTATATTTTTCATATAAATCAGTAAATTGCTCCCTTAATTCTTTTAAATTTCCAAAGGCATCTAAAAGGTCAATGTGTCTTTCCGGAATTAACAGAAATTGATGCTCATGCTGTCCATGAATATCAACCAGCCATTTCCCCATTTCAGACAGTAACGATAAGGGGCATGGTTGATGATTGATATAGCAACGATTGCTTTTTTCAGTGCGATAGATTTTTCGTTTAATTAGGATTTCTTGGTCATCCAGGAGATCAAAGCCCCTTTCCTCCATAAAATTAAGGACAGAACTGTTTTTATGAATTTTAAAAACACCTTCAACCTTGGCGTTTTCTTTTCCTGATTGAATGTACTCTGTAAAGGCCCTACCTCCAAGAAGGAGATTTAAGGCGGTAATTAAAATAGATTTACCTGCTCCGGTTTCTCCTGAGAAAACAAGAAATCCAGGGGAAAAATCAATCGTTAGTTGATCGATGATAGCGAAATTTTCAATATGTATAGTCTTGATCATCGTTTCCCCCAATTTAATTTTGATCTGAGCACTTGATAATAATCCTTATCGGGGGCCTGAATCAAACTGATTTTATTTTTTGCTTTTTTAATGTAAACCTCTTCTTCATAGGAAATCTTTTTAATGAATATTCCATCAATAGTTAAAAGGATGTCTTCTTTTGTCTTTGAAATTACTTCGAGAATTTGTGTATCCGGTATAACAATAGGTCTATTGGTTAGCATATGAGGACAAATAGGGGTAACAAGAATGGCATGCATTGAAGGATGAATGATAGGCCCTCCGGCAGAAAGGGAATAGGCGGTGGAACCTGTTGGAGTACTGATAATGAGGCCATCAGCCAGAAAAGTATTGATCCATGTATTGTCAGCTTTAACGCATAATTTGAGGAGGCGGCTTCCCTGTGATGCATTGGTAAAGGTGACATCATTAAGGGCGGAAATACTTTTTTCTTTTAATCCGTTTGAGAAAAGTAATGTTGTCAAGGTCATACGTTCATCTATCGAATAGCCCTTTTTATGAATTAGTTCTAAAACCGGAATAAGTTCTTGAATGGTGATTTCGGTCAAAAAGCCGAGGCTGCCTAAATTGACTCCTAAAATAGGAATGTTCCTTTCTTTTATAAAATGAGCGGCCCTTAAAAGTGTGCCGTCTCCACCTAAGACAATTAATGTGTCGATCTTAGCCGGCAGGTCAGCCATGGGCAAGATATTATCAGTATTCTGGAAAGAAATAAGTTGTGCTGTAGTATATTCAAGAAATGGATTCAGATTTTTTGAAAAAATCCAGGAAACTAGGTTGGATAATATTTTGGGAGAACGTTCCTTATCCGGTTTACAAAAGATCCCGATATTTTTCATAGATGATAACCTAACTCGGACAAGCCGGAACCAAAAAGGTTTTAAAATTTTCTATCATAAAAATCACGAAATTCAGAACTAAGCACCTATGCTTTTTCTGTGAAAAGGTAAAAGTAAAAAATTAAAATAGAAAACTAAAGGGAATAATTTCTCTGTTCCGAATTATTGCTCATGAGTTATGAGTTGTATGGTATAAACTCCCTTCCATTTTACCCATTGCTCAAAAAATGTCAAGTTCAGCAATCAGTAAGATAGTAATTCTTATAATCAGAATTGCTGTAAACAAAATTATGTAGCTCGAGGAGTTGTTTCCCTGCATTGTTGTCGGTATTTATTCCTGAGCCGGGTAAAGAAATTCACTGCAGCAGTCTCTTTATAATCGGGGTAAGTCCACTCAAAGGATTGCCAGCCTATGCTTTTTCGATAGGTTAAGGTTACCTCTGCATAAATTCCGGAACCTAAGTAAATTCGGTGGCTAAAGTTTTTTGTTGAAGCTAAAACAATTTTTGCTTCACTTAAATATCCCGGGTCAATATTGATCTGTCGAAGCTTTTTTCCGGTACTGTTTATTGTCCATATATCTTCTAGGGTATTTGAGTTAATTTTCCAATCAGCCAGGTTCCCGGGATCTTGTAATTGAGAAAAACTAATCCACAGGCGGGAAATCTTGTTTCCCATCTCCGCATCATAATAGTCGGAATGGGAAAAAGGGATGATATGGCTTTGTATATCAGATGGACCAAAAGAAAGCTCCAGGGCCTTTTTGCATTTTTCTAACAGCGACAGTTCGGATAATAATAAGCCGACAAAGGGTTTAACCTTTTTGGGGGGATTAATTTTACTCATTGTTTAATAATTGTTTAATAATCGATTTATTCTTTTAGAAATTGAAGGGTGGCTATGAAAAATAAATTCTATAATCGGGTTTGGTTCTTTTTCACTAAGATTTTGTTGTGATAATTTTTCCAGGGCCCTGATAAAGGCCTCTTTTTTTCCTGTGAGGGATACTCCGAATTGATCTGCCTGATATTCTAAACGTCGTAAATAAAGATTAACAAAGGGAAGTAAGATGAGAGAAAATATCATACTGATAAAAATTAAATAGGGCAGGCCGGCAATATCATAGATTCCCTTCAGGTGAAACCAGGTTACTCCACTATTCAAGCTTAAAGATATGATAAAAAGGAGGGCTAAAATGAGTATGCTTTGAATGAAGATCCCCTTCCATAAATGATTATAAATATGATGCCCCAATTCGTGGGCCATAATAACTTCAATTTCATCATGATCATAATTGTTGAGAAGAGTGTCGGATAGAACAATACGGCGGGTTTTGCCGATTCCTGCCAGAGCTGCATTGGCTGTTTTGGATTTTTTACTCAGATCCATTTCAAAAATACCGCTAATTTTCGTGTTTAATTTTTTTGTTAATTCCAGGATTCTGGCTTCAAGGTCCGAATCTGAAAGAGGGCGAAATTTAAAGAAGATGGGCATGAGCAAAACAGGCGCCAATTTCGTTAAGATAATAAAAATGCCACTCAGAATGCCGGCAGTAATCAGCCACCAAAAAGAGGGGAAACTGCGAATCAAGCCGTAAATAATTTCTACAATAATCAGGCCGAAAACCAGGGTTAGCGCCAAGCCTTTTAATTGATCAATGATCCATGAAGCAAAGTTTTGCGTGGATAATTCATATCTATGTTCTAAATAAAAACCGGAATAATAGTCAAAAGGAGATGATAAAAGAGTAATCATAACTAGCAAAGTCAAGCAGTAGAGGCCGTTTAAGAGCCAAAAGGATGAGGTGAAAGCAGATAAAAAATTCTTTATTGATAAAGACCACCCAAAAGCCATAAAGAACGTCAGAAAAATTATCAAGAGAATAGTTTCTGTGATCTCAATAACTATTTTTTTTCGATTATATTCTTTAGCCTTTTGTTCTTGGCTCATCTTAATTACTTATAAATTTAATTTTTTAGGAATTTTGATGGCCTCGTAAAAAGTCCAAAATTAAGGGCTCCGCACAACATAACTTATTGAATTTATGTAAATCAAATTTTGTAAAAATGACTTTTTACGAATTCATCAATTTTTATTTTATTTATAAAGCTCGCCAGTTGAGCACTTATTCATAATTCATAATTCATAATTCATAATTCATAATTCATAATTCGTAATTCGTAATTCGTAATTCGTAATTCGTAATTAAATTTTACTCGCCAATCAATTGAAGAATAACTTTGCGGGTACGAGGGCGGTTATCAAAATCAATGAGTACAATTTGTTGCCAAGTTCCCAGAAGGAGCTGCTTATCCTGTAAAGGAATTGTAAAGGAAGCTCCAATCAAGGCAGCTCTGACATGTGCATAGCCGTTACCATCACCCCATCGTGCATCATGGTTGTAATGAATTGATTTGGGGGCAAGTCGTTCAATAGCAGCGGCCAGGTCTTGCATGACTCCTGATTCATATTCAATACTGGTAATTCCTGCTGTTGATCCGGGGATAAAGACTACAGCTATTCCGGAAGATATAGATATATTGAGAATTTGGCTTTTAACCTGTTTAGTAATATCCAGAATTTGTGAATGACCTTGTGTTTCAATAGTAAAATTTTTGGTAATAACTGGCATTTTTTGTCCTACCCTAATCCGGTCAAGCCGGAACGAAAAAAACACAAAATTTAGAACTAAGCGCCTGAAAAATTAGGCTGGATTTAAGAAAAATAATCAATTTGTTAATAATTTTTTTATATATGTAAAATTTATAACATCTTTTTTAAGAGACGTCAATGAAAAGCATAGGAATTGGCTTCCCTATATGGCTTCAGCGAACATTTACCAACTTCAATATGGGTCAAAATGAGAATTGCTAAGTGTACATTGACAATCTGTATTATTTGGATAAAATTGAATTATAATGCCTTTTTTTTGAAATAGCATTTATATTTATATTTGTCCTTGATAAAAGGGTTAAAAAATAATAGAATATAGGCAAAATAATTTGATCTTCGCGCTTTTATCTACTAAATATTTATCGTTAAACCCTTAGCCAGATTAATATCCTTGAGGGGGATTTTATGAAAAACGTAAAATTGATGACATTAATTTTAATTTCTCTGTTCTTTGTTTCTTGTGCATTAGGAAAAAATATTTTTATTTCTAAAAACCCGATGGGTGAAGAGCCCAATCCTGAACATGAGGAGATATTAGAGGAAGGTGCAGATACTGAATCCTATCTTTCAGCCGGAATTGAAAAACTGCGCAATCAGGAAAATAAGTCTGCCATTATTGAGCTAAAAAAGGCCTTGATTTTAGACCCTGGAAGCATCGATGCTTATTATTATCTCGCAGTGGCTGAGCAGCGAATGGGGTACCTGGGTGACGCAATAGAGAGTTATCAGGCGGCCCTTAGAAATGATCCTTTATTCTATGAAGCGCGGTTTAATTTGGCGACAATTTATGGTGTCCGAAAAGAATATAATTTGGCCTTGAAACAATTCAAAAAAGCCTTGGAGATATACCCTGAGGATGCTGATCTGCATTACAATATGGCATTCAGCTATGATCAAATGGGGGAAAAAGGCAAAGCTATAGCCGGATATAAAAAAGCCTCCCAATTACAGCCCAATATGGTAGACGCCTATATGCGGTTAGCTGTTCTTTACGAGTTGCTGGAAAGGCCTTCAGAGGCAATGGGTGAATATAGAAAGGTTTTGAAAGTAGATCCTGATTCGCAAATTGCCAAAAGGAAATTGGAAGAGCTTTCCTCTAGAGAAAGGGAGCGAACAGAAATCACCAAAGTTGAAAGAGCCCCGCAGCCAACCCAACCGTCGGAACAGTCTCAACCCAAAGAAGGGAAATTGAAAAAATGGTTAAAGATGCCCAAAGTTGCTTTGGCCAAGGTAGTTTCTTTACCAAAGAAAGTTTTTCGATCCGATAAAGAACCGAAAGCTTCAGAAAAAGGGCCGGTCGAGTTTATTGAAAAATTTCGGTTTGGACTTGATAGTAAATTTGTTACGCAAAAAGATGTTTCCTTTGAAGAGAATGGGGTGGATAACAAAATAACCTCCAAAAGGGCAATTGCCCAGATTGGTTATGCCCCTGATTTTTTGAATGTTTTTAATCTAAAAGATACTCAAATGTATGTAAATCTTGGATCAATCAGTATGGGATTTGATAATCTTGTAAATGCGGGATCTTATGATTATCAAGTTGAAAAGGCTATGTCTCTTGCATACGGCGCCGGAGTCAGTTCGAATGTATATAATTTATCTGCCTATAATCTAGGGGTTAATGTCAATTTGGGTTTTTTGCATTATGCTCCCGAATTTGATGTTCCCATTGGAAACCAGAAAGGAACTGCCACTGTTGATATAACAGAATTGCAACTGGCGGCAGATACAATTTATAAAGGCTTTAATAAATTTTCACCCTATTTCGGACTTTTATATGCCCAAACCTCCGGGAGTTTTGAATCATCTGGAGCTAATCCCCTGGATTTTGATGGGAAAGACAGTATTGGATGTAGAATCGGCACAGGGTATAATTGGCAAAAGAATCTCATCCTCTCCGGAGAGTTCAGGTTGATGGATGAAAATGCCTTATCGCTATCCATTAATTATGTCTTTTAGTTAGTAGATAGGGGATAAGATGCTATCAGGGTTTTTGGTGGGATAAAAGCGATAAAAATCAAGGCTTTCTACCATGGCCTTGATAAATTTTCGCGTAGACTGATTGCTGTTAGTCTTTATCAATTCAAAGAATCGCCGCCGGTACACCGGATGTATTTTTATTTGATATACCTTCTCATATAAATCTATGAATTTGTAAAAAAGATATTTCGTCTCCTGGGGCGGCAATGATTCTAATTCTATCTCATAAATATTATAATCTTCCAAAAGACTGAGCTTATAGTCAGGGGTGAAGGCAAAAACTATTTTCAGAAAGCTTGGTATCTCATACAGGTAAGGGATAGGGCAATGGCCGGAATATATCAGCCCGGTCTCTTTGCCGGAGTAACAATATTCTCCCTTTACCACCTTTTCATCTGTTAATTCCGGTTCGTCATTGGCTACCATAGACAAGGCATTAAAAAAATTAAGCGCTCGGCTCCATTCATAATAATAGCGATAGGTGCGTGATGTTTCCGCCTCATCAAACATAAGCATTACACCTTTAAGGCCTAATTCTTTTACTGCCAGCATACCTATACCACTGAGGATATTACAGTATATATTGGCTGCAGTAGTGTGGTCGTAGAGGCAACCTTGCTCTCGATAGGTTGACTCCTGGCCTTCTATCCAGGCCCACATCTCGGGAGTGTCCTTATTGTTTTTTATTTTTTCTAAGATTCCCCCCAAAAATCGGTGGTTTGGCAAGGGATTTTTTTTGCGTTTTTTAGCCAACATGGTTAATAATTCGGCAAAGGTATAATGTTGGTTTTTATAGGGGAACAAGAGGTTGCGGATCAGGTGGCGATAAACCCTCTTAGGGAAGGCCGGTTGAGCATCAGTAGGGTCGATCCCAACGAGGCTGACGGCATAATTGAGTTCAAAGCCGCCGGCATGAAGATACTCAATCAAGTGACTTTTCCCACTTCCATATTCACCGCGAATGACCATAGTGCCGGAAGATTCATCCTGAAGCCACCGCCGGACAGTGTCCACTTCATGGGATCGGCCTATGGTCCAATCTTTTATAGCCTGTATGGGAACAATCCCCAAACGGAAGGCCTCAATAACCGATCGAGCATCTTTCGGAGGTTGGGTTAAATGGGCTATTTTTTTTGTTAATCGGCTGGTCTTTGATGGTTGTTTAGCCAAGATAAGCGCCTTTATCCTTCCAGGAGTTTTATGGTTAGATCTTCATTAATCGTTCTCTTTGGTTCTTTCCTCATAAGATAAAAGGCCTTTATAATACCCTGAACAAAGAGCCTTATGTAACCTATATCACCGAATCGGCGCTCATATGCTTCTTGAGCGAGGCGGTGAATAATTGGGGTGAGATCACCATTAAAAGAGTATTCATAGG
Organism: Pseudomonadota bacterium; assembly: GCA_030625085.1. Lineage (GTDB taxonomy): Bacteria > SZUA-182 > SZUA-182 > DTGQ01 > DTGQ01 > DAOURK01. Next base: position 8,203 of record DAOURK010000019.1, on the reverse strand, counting down.
CTTCTTCATAGATAACTTTGAGCTTTTGACCAATTTGCTCCAGCAAACCTATAGGCTCATGATCCATAGCTTCCAGATTGATTTTTACCCCGGCCGGATTATAAAAATCAAATACGCTGGAGATACGCTGTTTCAAGGCCTCATAAACATTAGAGGCCCCTTCAAAGATTTTTTCATCAGGCAAGGCATAAAAGATCATTACATTCTTGAAAGAGGCGTGACCGCATTCATCGATCATCTCCCGCAAGTTGCTGAGCATCATTTCCCGCTGCTTGCTGCTGAGACTGGGTACTTGCTCTGCCTCGTCAAAGAGAATAACTAAACCCGAATAGCCAATATTTCTTACCCATTGAATGAGCGAGCGGATCATGGAAAAGGAATTGCTTCGATCAATGGGATGCAGCAAGCCATATTCCCGATGAACATTTCGCTCATAGCCTTCTAAGCGCAGCCATTGAATAATGTTGCGAAAGTCCTCTTCGCGTTTCTGGTGTAGGAAAAGAAATGCCTGGGCAACAGCTTTGGAAAAATTAACATTTTCAATATTCCTTTGAATGGCCTTGGCATAGTCAGAAAATTTTTGGTCCAGGGCCTCGCCCTTAAGTCCTGCTTTTCGGAAGATTTCAGCCTGCCTTTTATACCAATTGGTTATAAAGGGTTCAATCCCTTTTTCTAAGCCTTTCAAGAGATCCTCAACACCCATAGGATGCATAAGATCATTAATAATAGCCCGGTATACCAGCTCCAGTCGATGAAAGGGCGCTTCTTCCTGGCTCAAGTTGACATAGCTGACTACAAAATTTTCCTTCCAGGCCAGTTCTCGGACATTATAGAGAAAATGGGTTTTTCCGCCCCCATACGCGCCTATGACCAATTTGAAGGTTGAGCCGCCGTCTTCTTTAATAAAGGTTTTTAAGTATTCTTCCTCAATAAGATTAAGATAATCCTCCAATCCCACGGTAAAATACTGAAATCCCCATTCGGGGGGTGTGCCGAAAGAGCCTACTGTTTCAATGATTCGTCGAGCGATTTTTCTTTCCAAATGATTCATGTAATTTTTTATCCTATTTTTTTTACTTTCGGAAGCATATTGAGGAAAAATGAGTACCATCGCCTTTTTGATTCGTCGGTATCCAGAGATTATCTTCCTTTTTTTTGGTCTGTTCCCTGCTGGCAATCCCTAACCGCAATTGGCAGGAGTCGTATTCACGTTGTTTAAGGCAGGATAAATCATAGCTCATTTGCGTGCGGCTATAGTTTTTAAAGTGCTCTCGTCGGGGGTCGGCCAGAAATTTTTTGTCCTGCTTTAGCCAGGCTACTTCTCCAAGCCAATGAATAACAGAGACATTAGCCCCAAGATCCAATCCCTCTTTTTTTATCAAATTGCTATAAGCCTCAAAAAGGAGTTTAAGGAAACTTTGCTCATCCTCAAAGCCGGCCTTATCCAAAGACTTATAAATGTTTGTTACTGCATTAGCTATGTCATCAACTATCAGTTTAGACCGCTCCAGCAATTCTATCTTTGGTCCATACCAGATTTTTACCTGGCTCTGGGATAAGAGAAACTCCAGGGTCAATAATTCTACTCTCAACTCTGGTAAATTGCCTTCAACATGCCGCCCCATTTCTCTAAACCTGCGATCCAGCTCTGCCCCCAGATAATTTTTAAGTTTTTGTTTAGGATGCTCCAGAGGTCTTTTTCTTTCGCCGACAAACTCTTTTATTTCTTTTAAATTATCACGCAACTCTTCCAAGTCTTTAAGTTTCCCTAATTTTTCCTCCACCTTTTTCAGTCTATCTTCAATTTGATAGGCATTTTTATCTATGTCCTTTTCTAAATTTTCTCCTTCCTTAAGAAACTTTTCTATTTCTCCCAGCTCTCGCTTATTCTGATTTATTATTTTACGCAATTCCTGATATGTAGATGACATATATAATAAGCCTCCAAAACTATTTAGTATAACAGATTGAGTAGATATTTCAAGCAAGAAATCGGGGTGGCCCGAGACAAGTAATTGCTTTTTGAACAACCTAACCCGGACAAGCCGGAACCAAAAAGGTTTTAAAAATTTTCTACCACAAAAAACACAAATTTTACGGTTAAGATACTAATAAAATACAACAAAATAAAGTCAGCGTTTTTAAGTAATCAAAGGTGATAGAAGTCTTGGGAGGATTTCTATCATATAAAGAGGTAATGATAATAATTTAAATCTGACCCTTTTAAAATCTTTACCTTGCTTAATTTTTACTTCAACTGATTCCAGTCTTGGCGGATTAAGATCGAAACGGATGGCCAAATCGCTTCCCTTTTGAAATATGAATTGATGAATTGACTTTAGTGTGCCGGTTTTACCCGCTTTAACTTCTAGTGGAATTATTTTTGAATTTTTTTGAATAAGAAAGTCTACTTCTGCATTTGAGCTTCTTCCTTCTCTGAGCCAGTAGAATAGATGTTGTTTTTCATTTTTCCTTCCAATGGCTAATAAGTGCTGAGCAATAAATTGTTCTGCAAGTTTTCCCTCATTTATAAACTTAATGCTTTTTAAATGATCTAAAGAAATATACTCTAAACCGCAGGATCTGTTAACAAGACCAATGTCAAGGAAAAACGACTTATATATTTTTTCATTTTTTGTCGCGTTCAATGGAATTCCTGAAGCATCTGAATGATATGCCGGTATAATTAATCCGGCCTTTACCAACAAATCATAAGCCTTCTTTAATTCCCTTGCCTTAGTATGGGGATCAAAGTTTACATATTTAATTTTTTCTCCAATAGCAGCAGGAATGAAATCATAAATTCTTTGGATTCTTATTAAATCATTTCCTGAGGCATATTTGGCAAAGTCATCCCGGTATGTTTCTAATATTTGAGATTGAATGCTAAAAACCTTTTCTAAATTATTTTCAGAAACTAATATTTGCAGCGCTTCAGGCATTCCTCCGGCTAAAATATAATTGCGTTGATAATTGAGAAGTTTTTCATGAGCGGAAATTGGGAAATAATCGTCAAGTTTATAATTTTTCAAAATATCTAATAGCGGTTTTTCACCGCCGGCATTTAAGTATTCAAAAAAGGTAACAGGATAAAGATATAAATATTCAATCCTTCCTACTGGCATAGAAAAAGAATGTTTGGCAAGCGTAAATTCGAGAAGTGAACCTGCAGCTATTACATGCAATTCAGGCATCTCTTCATAAAAATACCTAAGGCTTTGTATTGCGCTTGGAATTGATTGGATTTCATCAAGAAATAAAATACTTTGATCTGTAGTTATTTTTCCCTTTTGAGTAATAAATTCAATTTCGTTTATAATTTCGTTAATATTCTGTCTTTTAAAAACCGGATCAAGCTGTGGATTTTTTTCTAAATTAATTTCATGTAAATTGATATTATTATTTTTTGCAAATTGCCGCACCAGTGTGGATTTCCCAACCTGCATTGCCCCCCTCACCACTAAAGGCTTATGTATTTCTCTCTTGAACCATTCCAGTATTATTTCTTCATCTAATCTTTTCATACTACAGATTTTAACATATACCCTTAAAATATTCAATACCTATAAAACAAACCCATAAAATATCTATATAATGGGCGAAATATACCCATAATTTATAAAGTAATTTTCATGAAGGCCCAAACGTACAATTCCATTGTTGGCTATGCCATCAAAACAACTCTGGGTGCGAAGCCCCCAGCCAAGCTCTTTGAACTTCTCCTGGTTTGCCTTTCCTTCCAACTCAAGGACCGATCCAGGGCAAGATCCAGGTGGTAATGTTCGGCTATGTAGTCCATGGCCCGGTCCTGAGAGAGTAAATTATCGATTTCACTAAAATTGGTATTTCCGATAATTTTTGATATTCTGTTCCGGCTTAATCCCACCATCTGCGCAATCTGCATAATCCATTTGGCAACCTTTCGGGCAGTTTTATCACTATCTTGCATGCACATAGCAATTGCCAAAAAGGAAAAGGCCATAAAACCAGATTCCTCATCATCTCCGAAATTTATCTGCGCTGGTGAAAGTGGGTAATGTTATTGGATATGGCTATTATAGTCGATGGTGTCAGCAATGGATGATTTGGGTAAGCCGTTATTTTTGTAAGAGTTGCGGCGGAACATTCAGTCTATTGCCTTCGTTTTTATGCCGGGGTATTGGTGAGACTTTGCAAGTAGTAGAGGGCATTGTTTATCATTTTGACACCAAGGCAAAAGTTATAGGGAGTCGTGGAGGCAATCGGTCGGACAGATTTTTCCTATCAGCGCCTTCAGTACTGGTGTAAGCGATGGAAGAAAAAAGTGGCCTGTTTAAGAGCAGCTTTGCCCCTTAAAGAGATGAAGAAGACGTTAAATATTTTTGTGCATCTGTCTAATTTCTGTAACTTCCCATAGCCGGAAATGTAGGAGTAATTATATCAAGAAGTCTTACCAAGCCATGAATTTTTGGAGGGCTAATTCAATACTCTTATTCTTCATAGGCAACTTTTCCTCTCCGAAAGGCCTCGGTTACTATATGATTTACCACTCCGTTCCAATAGGCTACTTCCTCCGGGGTGTACACAAAAATATCCATAGCGCAAGGTACTGGATGGAAAAAAAGCCGTAGAGGGACAGCTCTCTTATGCCGCGGTAGCTTGGTTTTCATGATAATTAAAAGGTCAAGGTCGCTATCTGGTGTGGGATGATCTGTAGCGTAAGAACCAAAAAGTATTATTTTTTGAGGTGAAAAATTTTCAGCAATGGTACGAATAATAGCTTCAATTGTTTGGACAGGGATTACTTCTCCTGCTTTTTGCTCTTTAATGGCACCATTTTTCATGCTGTATTCCCCTCAAACATCTCAGCTATTTAAGATCTTGGGCTAATAAATCAGACAAACTTTAAAACTTAATTAAGAATATTAAGTTTATCCAAAGATACCTTCCACGCTCTCACCAAATCATAAAATAGACTCAACATTAATGTCAAATAGACTGATAGAAATATGCTCAGTAAGAGGCCGTCTTATATCCCGGGCAGGGTGTATATCGGCTTTGGGCATAACATAGAAGGTCCCTGATTTGTGGGAAATGGTAGGTGTCATTCCCGCGTTTCTACTAAAGGGGGAGCATATTCAAAGGGGCGGCGCTCCTGAGAGCCATGGCGTAAGGTGAGGAGCATCTGAACAGGCCGTATCCTCTCATCTACTATTCGAGCGTCTTCAGAATCCATATTTCTAATTTGATAAAACCAATCACTGTTTCGAAAAAATCCGGGAATATCTACCATTTTAATATTAACCTTGTGCTCCTTTTCAAGATTATTCCAAATAACAGAGCCTGGTATTGGCCAATACCATTGAAGATAGACCCTTACCCCATAATCAAGAATGAGATTCGTAATAAAATCTAAAGCCTCAAGACAATATTCCTTTGTATGCCAGGGAAAGCCGATAATAAAGCTAAAGTCAGTTCTTTTGCTCATATTGAACCTTTGAAGATTTTGCGCAGCACCCTTGATAAGTTCGGGAGAAACAGGTTTATGAATTTTTTTGGCTTCAGTTTTATTAACTACTTCCGCACCAACCAGCAGATCACTGGTAAAGGGTTCCAAAGCTTCTATAAGTTCCGGATTCTGCAGATCCGCTACGGTTGAATCATAGGTTAATCTGCGACGAAATGTATCCTCCGGCAAGGCTTTGCATATATCAACGATCCGGCTATGGTTGGTAGTAAAAGAATTATCTACAATATTGATTATTTTTGTTCGTGTTTTTTGACAGTAGGGAAGGGCGAAGCTCAGTTGTTCTATAGTTGTTTCTGCCGAATAGGATCGTCAGTTTTTCTTTCCGGTAATTGAACAGAAGGTACAATGATATTTGCATCCCCGAGAGGTTAAAACCGGCATAGTACAGTACTGGGATGCCGGGATCAGATCATAGGCCGGATGCCAGTCAAATTGTTCAAGGTCATCCTCGGTGCTGACCTGAACCTTTGTCACAGACCCTTTTATCTCTTTACAGAAGAACCCGGGGATAGAGTGATGTTTGCCTAAAGCCAATATTTCATAGATGAGATGGATGTACCTATCAGCCTCTCCTCTAAAAAAACTATCAAAACCTCCACTGGCAATTACTGAATCGGGATAATAGGTTGCGTGAGGGCCGCCCACACAGGTCTTGATCTGAGGATTATTTTGTTTTAGGCGCTGAGCCAGGATTCGGATAATGGCCCAATTTAATGAATTGGCGCTAAAAAATACTACCCTGTATTCGAGAAGTTTTTTTATCACTTCTTCAGATGAGATCTGAGGATTAGCCACCCAATCAAATACTTCACATGAATAACCTTTACGCCGAAGTTGGGCTGCCAGAAGATATACTCCAAGGGCCGGACTGTCTCGGTAGGCATCTTGCATCACCGGGATAAATTTATTATTAATCACATCCATCACCGGACAGCTTACAAACACGCATGATTCTGTAGTCATCTCTTTACTGTGGCCTTTTCCTTAAATAAAATCAAGCGGACGTACCTCTATAGATTTTTAGAAAAATAATTTCATAATCCATATTCAGGCAGAAGTAGCGCAGGTCTTTAGCCCTGCATTTTGGCAGGGCTAAAGCCCTGCGCTACAGGATGAAATGTAATATCTGAAAATCTATAGCGCGTCCGCCCATCGCTTTTAAGAATAAAAAACTTCGCTCAACTTTATTACCTTAGTCAACCAGATTACTCGATCCTCCAAAGACCGCTATTATTACAATTACAGCTACCAAAGGCGCCTGTCCATGTACATTATTCAGCTCACCGGTAATTGATTGCAGATCGGCACCGCGATGCCCCAAGGCCACGAGGACATCCTCATCACTGATCCTTCCCTTCTCCACATTAGTGACTTGAATGCCTACTCGGGCCAGTTCATCTTGAACATTTTCTCTGAACCTTTTCGCCAGGTCGGGATTTTTTACCGCTTCACGAGTCAGGTCAGCCAAGGCTTCATGGGAATATGACTCAGTAAAGGTGAAGGTCATTTTTGAATTGGGTAATACAAAAGCGTTTCCTCCTCCTACTTCTTCCATAATTTTCTCCTTATATCCTGTTAATCATAAGATAAAAAATAGTATGGACTTCTATCGGCAGATAGTTCCACAATTACTTATAGTAAAAAGGAGGACAGGTGAAAATTTAATATTTGAAATATTATAGTCTGATAAAAAGTAAGCAGTGAAAAGGAAGCGGTAAGATTAAAACTTATAGCATTTGATAAAGTGATGGTCTCGTAAAAAGTCATGTTTGATGCATTCGTAAAAAGTCGTTTTTAGAAAATTTGGGTTACATAAATTCAAGGAGTTATGTTGTACATATATCCCCATTTTGGACTTTTTACGAGACCATCATGTTTGGCAAATTTGTTATTTTTTTATCTCCGACATAGTAGGCATCGGTATCCGGAAAGAATATATGAATGAACAGACAGCCCGAAGATGGGCAAAAAATTGAAGGTGTCTTTGAGCAAATAAGGCGAAAACGTATCCTTGTTGTAGATGATAAGGCTATAAATCAGCAAATTTTTAAAAAAAGCATTTGAAACCCTGATAAAACGAATGAAGATCATAAATTGCCGATAATTACCATAGAGACAGCGCCGATCTTGAGGGAGTAGTCTGGATCAAAAAGATGAAGATCATAAATTGTCGATAATTACCATAGAGACCCTAGCTATGAAAATGAATAAAAAGAAGCATGAAAAGAAAACCTATCAAAATCTGCAAAGAAAATCTGTAAAAAAATTTACAGATCTGGTAAAAGACGTCTGGAAACCCGCAACAAAAGTTATTTTCACTATTTCTGTAATAATCATACTTGTCTTTACTGCCCGATATTATAACCAACGGTTCAAGAATAAAAAAGTTGTCGAATCACAGCAGCAAATCGCAGGGGCAATTAGGAAATCTTGCGGCAAGCCGTGCCTGAAAAAATCGGAAAACCATTCATAAAAAAGCGTGAGGAACTGAGATAAGAATTATGCATTTAAGTCTAAAAAACAAAATAATCACCTTTACCACTATATTCTTATTCAGCAGTTCTAATTATGGAATCCGAGGAAAATAAAAATTATAATTTAATTAAGTATTAAAGTAGTAGCCTCCACGGGATATGGCAAATTAAATACCTAAAGACGACAAAAGTCAGGCCATTATTGTATTTTAACTAGCAA
>DAOURK010000170.1 GCA_030625085.1 Pseudomonadota bacterium | reverse complement strand
GAATAGAAATTCTAAACAAAAAAAAATGATAAAAAAAATTCAAAAAATTATCAAAGATGTATATTTTCCAGAAAAGTTGATAGATATCTTTAAATTTAGATTAACTGCTTAAAATCCAACGGGAGTTTTTTTCTATAGCTCCACAGGGGTATTTAGCCAGAGATCAACTCCCTGCACAAGGTGACGGCCTACATTAATATCATAATCTTCTATAAAGACTATTTTTCCTGGGATAGGTAACTCGGTGGCGAATTGAAAAATTTTTTTCACCAAATCCCCCCCAATTTTATCTTTAGGATGTGCCTTTCCTGAGAAAATAATCCGGACCGGACGATCCGGGTCTGAAAGTATTTTCCGGAGTCTATTCGGATCATCCAGCAGAAGGCCGGGTCTCTTATACCCTGTAAACCTTCTGGCAAAACCAATGGTTAGCGCATGAGGATCTAAGATTACATCTTGGGGGTGGGCACGATGTGGGACCCTTGGTAAAAATTCGATCAATCCGGTTTTAAGGAGGAGTATAGTATTCCATAATTCTTCATCGGGTATGAACTGAATATGAGACCAGATATCCTCTTCTCCGATTCGCTGTTCCCAATCAGGCGGAAAATATCGATGAAAAATTTGTTTCATAATGGGCGACAACCAACCCAAGACATTGATTCCATTAGTAATATGCCCGATTGGCACCTCCTGAGGAGAACGGGAAGGCCATAATTTATGCCACATTTGCCGGCTGACCTTGCCGTGAATAAAAGATACAGCATTGGATTTGCCGGCTGTTTTAAGCGCCAGCACAGCCATACAAAAGGGTTCATTCTTGTCTCCTTGGCGGATTCTTCCAAGGTTCATAAACTGCTCATGGGTGATACCAAGGGATTGCATATATTGCCATAGCATATGCCCGATCAGGTCCGAGGCAAAACAATCATGTCCTGCAGGGACAGGTGTGTGGGTGGTAAAAACAGTGCGTGATCCCGCCTGATTTATAGCCTGATGGAAAGAAAGGTCGTGTTTTACCATCAAATAGCGCGCATATTCCAATGGAGCGAAGGCACAATGCCCTTCGTTGAGATGAATGACCCCCGGACTGATTCCAAGGGCCTGTAATAATCTCATTCCCCCAATACCGAGGATGATCTCCTGAGATAGCCGCACTGATTCATCTCCGCCATAAAGCCGTATCCCTAACTCCTGGATCCCTATTTTATGAACGGCACTCTCTATATCCAGGAAATAAAGAGGCACTTTTCCAAGTTTCACTGTCCACGCTCCTATTGATACGTTTTCGCCCTGAATAGGCAGATCAATGGTCAGGGGTTGACCTTCTTTATCTGTAACCCGAACAAGTGAAAAATCTTCAGGATTAAACCGTTCGTGGTCCACAATTTGTTCTCCGGTTTTGGAGATCCTTTGACGAAAATAGCCTTCTCTATAAAAGATGCTCACTCCTATCATGGAAATTCCAAGATCAGAGGCGCTTTTCAGGTGATCTCCGGCCAGGATACCGAGTCCTCCTGAATACAGAGGTATTGATTCATGGATGCCGAATTCTGCGCAAAAATAAGCAACAGGTCGTGCGGCCAATGGTCCGGCATTTTTCCATCCCCAGCAGTTTTGGCAATCCAGATAGCGATTGAGCTCAGAAAGGGCTCTATGGATTTTAATGCGTATAGATGGGTCTTGAGAAAGCTTTTCCATACGATCCTCCCCAATATTTTTTAAAAAAGCATAGGGCGAATGTCTGCTTTCTCGCCAAAGATTGGAGTCAATGCTGCGCCAGACATCAATGGCCTCAGGATGCCAAGTCCACCACCAATTACTGGCCAGTTTCAGCATACGTTCTTTTAATAGTTTCGATTCATTCATGCATTTCACCAATTTATTTATTTTTAAAAATGTTTTTAATTTCGGGAAACCATTCCCGAATTGCATTTTTTCGGCTTATTTTATTTCAAGGAGCTAGCGCTTTTTTTTTAAAACAAAATGCAGACTAAAATTCTTAATCTGTTGTGCGATGATAATTTTAGTAAAAAGCCCCCTATACCGCTTAAGTGAGCATTTTCCCACCTTTCATTCGAATAAAGTCCATAATGAAAGTTATTAATTTTATTTGACTATAATAAAAATTTTTGATAAAATAGTGCATTCTATGATAAGTGGTTACCCAATGTTTTAATTTTTTATTTTCTGCTTTTTTCATCATACCTGTTCTTATGGGATCAGTCATTGTAGAGCAGGGTATTAGCCTTGTCGGAGTGCAGGGGTGGAACCCTGAGCTATCATTGTCCTAATATTAATGGTCATGAAATTAATTTTTTGAAAATTTTTGAAAATTATAGATTTTTATATTCTAAAACAGAAGGGAGATGACTTAATGCCAAAGATTTTTATAGTCTATTACTCTAACACCGGCAACACGGGAAAGATGGCTGAATCTATTGAGAAAGGGGCCAGAGAAGAAGGGGTTGACGTCATACGCAAACAAATTAAGAAAAACCCGGATAAGGAAACTATCAATGAACTTATTAAACATTTAGAGGAGGCTGATGGTATTATTATTGGTTCTCCTACCTATTATGGATCAATGGTCAGCTATATTAAAAAATTAATTGACGATAGTTTTCGTTGCCATGGCGAGTTGGTTGGCAAAGTAGGCGCAGCCTTTACCTCCTCGGCTTTCATTGCCGGCGGTAATGAAACCACCATATTGGACATTATTCATGCTATGTTGGTACACGGCATGATTATCCAGGGAGATAGTGACACTGATCATTATGGACCCGCAGCTATTGACGAACCCAATGAGCATTGCCTGAAGACATGTGAACGATTAGGACGAAGAGTGGCTCAATTAACCCGGAAATTGTTTACTTAAAAAAGAAGCAAAACAGAGCAATTCCAAAATAAACTTTCATGCCTCTTACAGGCACCACGAAGACTGAAAATAGTAAGTCTATTTTCGAAATAAGTGGCACAGTCGCCAAAAGGGCAACCCCAGCATGAAAAATAATAAACAAGGATTGACCGGCAATAGAATATACAGGAAAATAATTTCCTTCCCCAATATATTTCTCAAAAGTATCTTACGTATTAATATATTTTTTGTTATAGTCGGCGTTTTTTGTGAAGAAAATTAAGGGCGAAAATGTATACGCATAATCTTATGGAAAAGGCCAAGAATGCTTATGAGCGTGGCGATCATAAAGAAGCGCTTCGTTATTTGCTGCGATTGAATGAGTTAAAAATGGACCTTATTTGGGAATTCGGGACCCAGAAAGCTATAAGCAGTCTTTGTTTAGCCAAATATAAAATGCATTTTGGTAAAAAGGGTACTCAAATTATAATCGGTTCAGAGGACAACATTGTCTACTCTCTTTCATTAGACAAAGAGCCCAGATGGCAATTTTGTATAGCCGAAGATGAGATAACATCCGTTATATCCTATGATTTAAACAATGATTTATCGGAAGAGATAATTATAGGGTCCAAAGATAATAATGTGTATGTATTAAATTCAAAAGGAAGGTTGCTTTGGAAATATAAAACTGACAGTCCAATTAAGTGTATGGCTGCCGTAGATATAGATGGCAAGAAGATTATTGTGGCCGGATCTTTTGATGGGAGTATCTATTTTATTGAATATAAGGCCGACCTTTTTTGGAAATATTGTCATAAGAAGGGTCGGACCATAAAAGGACTTTGTGTAGCTGAGCTGATTCATGACGATCATCCGGAGATTGTTGCTGTTACTGACAGCGGAGATGTATTGATATTGGATTATTATAACCGGGTGCTCGTGAGGCAATTTAAATTAAAGGGTTCCCTTTATGGAGTTTTGGCCAAGGATATAGATAATGACGGGTCTGACGAGATTATCGTCTGTTCTGAGAATGCACAGGTGTACTGCTTGGATGCAGGTGGCCGGGTGAAATGGCATTACCAGACCAAAGACACTGTCTATTCCATCCACTGTTGCGATATAGACAATAATAATGATGCGGAGATAATCCTGGGAACCAGAGACCATCATGTTTATGTTCTGGATTGGCAGGGTAATTTTAAATGGAAGTATAAGACAAGTCGTAATGTATGGAGTGTTTTTTCCGACCAGATTTCTCATCCTACCTTTTATGATCTTTTTGTCAGTCTCAGTAACCATAAGGTTTATTATTATAAACTGATTGACAGGAAAAATACCTATATAAAGATCGAAAAATCTTATTTGAATTTATTGAATTCCGAGCAGGATGAATTAAGTTTGCTGGAGGATTTATCTAAAGAAGAAGATGAATACTTTCGTAAATTTTCCATTAAAACAATGATTAAGTTTTCTAATGATTATCAACTTCGGGGCAGGATATTAGCCTGCTTGGAAAGATTGATGAAAGATAAATCCGCCTTGGTTCGCAGCGCTTCGGTAAAGGCCCTTATCAGATTAACAGATTATGATTCTGAAATTATGAGCACTTTCCCCTTCGAGTTTGCTTCCGAGAGCAATGAAGAGGTAAGAAAAAGCTTAATTGAAAATATTGCTAAGGATTATATACGCACTATTAAGCCAAATAAAAAGAAAGAGCTTTTGGGGTGCCTGCAATATTTATGTAAAGAATGGTCCAAACAGGGCGTTGTTTCTCATTTCGATATATTTGATCATGCCAAAGACAGGTTTTTTGCCGGCAATTTTAAAGAGGCTTTGACTGATTTTGAAGTATTAAAAAGAAGAGGCCTGGATCTGATCTGGAAGGAAAAAACAAAAGGTTTTATTTGCTGTATAGAAACAGTTGATATTGATGGGGACGGCCTTAAGGAAATCATACTTTCCTCAAGCGATAATATCCTTTATTTATTTAAGCATACCGGGAAACTGATCTGGAAGAAGGAGAGTGAAATTGGTGGTTTTAGAAGTTGGGTCAAGGTTGATGACGTTGATGGGGACGGGGTGCTTGAAATAATTTGGGGATTGAGTAATGGGACGTTTTTAATTTTTACTCCGGACGGTCAAAAAAAAGGACAAATTACAGGGACCGAAGGTATAAATTCTTTTGATCTTTTAGCCACTCAGAATAGTGTTAACAAAAGGATTGTCTATGGATGCGTAAATGGTTATATACACTGTATAGACATTTCAGGTCAGGAGAAATGGAGATTTCGGACCGGTCTGCATAATCTGATAATCGCTGTTGAAGATATTGACAAGGATAATTCTCAAGAGATTATTGTAGGCGCCATTGATGGTTATGTTTTTGTTTTGGATTCAAAGGGAAGGGAAAAATGGGCCTCGAAAGTTGGAGATGATATTGAATCAATTGTTATTGTTAATTTAGGGGATGATGAAAAACCCTCAATTATTTTAGGTACTGATGACGGCTATATTTATGTTTTAGATTTTAAGGGAGAACCTGAATTAGTACAGAATTTGGGTTCAACCATATCCGGTATTGATCTTGTTCATGATGTTCAAAATAAACAAAAAGATATTGTTGCCTCAAACCAATCGAGTCATATATTTTTATTGAATAAAGATGGGCAGGAAAAAAAATATGATTTGAGAATAAATAGTACCATAAGTTGTTTGTCCTGTTGTGATATTGATAAAGATGGTTATTCGGAACTTATAGTAGGAACAAGAGATGATTCCTTTTATCTGTATAGAATACTAAAATCTGATGAAATAGAAAAATTTATTAAGGATTGTCGAAAAGAACTAGCCAAAACAGAAAACAGGATAAATTTTGAACGAAAAGAAATTTTTCGGTTTATTCGTGATAATCTTGAGAATAATTATAGTTCTTCCCAAAAAATTATTTTATTGGGTTATTTAGGTACAGGCAAAACCAAGCTGTTATTGGAGATAAATTCCGGATGTTTAGGGGATAGGTATATCCCCATTTATATAAGCCTTCGTTATATGCAATGGAAAGATACCGCTTCTTTTCTATTTAAAATATTAAAAAAAATTATAGACAAAGTTGATATTTACAATAAAGAAATAGATTATTATAATTATTATAAAAATGAATTTGAGAAGGATTATCGAAAAGCCTTTGATCTGTTTATTAAATCCTTAAGCTCATATTTGGAACATAAAAATTTACTTATTCTCTTTGATGATTTTGAAAAACTTCAAACAGAAGTAAGTAATGAAAATCTAAGTATAGATGTATTTAATTACTTGGAGAAATTATCTGAAACCAAAAGATGCGGGTTTATTATAACCGCCTCCAATGAGGTTTTCGATTTAGAGAAATCATATGAAGGATCTTTTTTAACCAATAGCATCATAAAGGACGTTAACTTTATCAATAAATCTGATGCCCGGATGAGATTAAGCCGGCATTTACAGGGAAAGATTCAGAACCTTGATAATACAGTGGAAAAGATTATCGACTTTACCGGTTGTCACATAAACCTGATCCAGGTAGCTGTAGATGAAATAATAGGGTATGTAAAAAAGAACCAAATAAAGAGGTTGGTTAATAAGGACTGGTCAATAATTAATACCTCTATCACTGATTCAGTTGATAATGAGCTTTTTAATATTTGGAATCGCTGTTCACCTCACGAAAAATTTTTCCTTTCCTGTTTAAGGAATTTAAAGGAAAAGATGTATGTTGATGTTGATATTAAGCCTCATATAGAAAAGGAATTAGGAACATTTGCCGGTCTGATTTCATTGCCGATTCTTAACGAAGTATTAAAAAGCTTATCAGAAAAATCCTTATTAGATCAAGATATTACTGAAGATAAGGTTCAATATGTTTTTACCATACCCCTTTTAAGGGAGTGGATATATAAAACAAAGGATCCTTTCGAGATTATTGCCGAGAATTCCATCCCCCTTTTGGAAAAACTTTCCTTTGATCAATTTTTAGATCTTGATAATCTATTAAAGGAGCAGGGCAAAGTAAACTTTTTTCTTTCAGCTATAGATTTTGACGCAAAAAGGTGGGATACATTGGTGACATCATCGGGCATTTGGTCTGAATTGTTAAAAAGGGACACTATCTATCATAATAAAACTGATAAATTATATGAACTTATTGAAAATTTTGGAAATCTCTTTGATTTTGCCATAGATGATGTCATATTTCATCCACGCATGACCTACTTCAAATTCAAAACAATGCCGTCTATTATCCAAAGATTAAAAAATTTAGTTTTGATTATTCCTAAATCCGAAAAAATAGATATATCTTTTTATGAGGCTTTAATCGCCTTGATTATTGATCAGGATGCAGCCTCAAATGTTTTTTTAATCATGGAATTAGCTGTCTCCTCCGCATTCAGGAAACGCTGTCATGAATCCAAAGTGGATCTTGTACTTATGAATCAAAGAGATATAAAAAGAATTCTTTTGGCGCCTAATTACCTCCATGCTCTGCAGGAAAAGGTGATATTAAAACAGGTGGATCTGGTTCAATTTTCTCCTTATGTAACCACTGAACCTGTTGTTGGGAAAATGTTTTTCGGAAGATTACCCGAGGTTAGGAAAATTGAGCATAAATCCGATAAAAGTTTTGCCATTTTTGGGGCCAGGCAATTAGGGAAAACATCTCTTTTGCGTAAGGTGCAAGAGAGAATTATGAACAGCAAAAATACCAAAACCTTATATATTGATTGTGAAACCTATAATGACCCAGCAGACAGCTCACTGAGATTATGTACTGATATCTTGAATGAACTTTCTTTTTATGACGGTGATATTTATGATATCAGTCAATTTCGATCAATTATAAAGAAAAATTGTCAAAAGGAAAAGATAAAGGTTTCTCTTTTCCTTGATGAAATTGATGAAATATTGGCTGAGGATATTAAGAGAAATGAGCCTCTTTTTAGGACCTTCCGAGCACTTTCCCAGGAGGGTGAGATTAATTTAATTATTGCCGGATATCAGACGCTGTTTAGAGCTACTAATGAGCTGAAATCTCCCTTGTTTAATTTTCTGGAAGTAATAAGGCTTGGGCGGCTTGACTCTAAATCAGCCGCTCAGTTAATAGTAGAGCCAATGACTGATTTAGGTATAGAGTTGCAGAATAAAAATATGATTGTGGATGAAATATGCAAGATAACCGGCTGTTACCCAAACCTTATCCAATGTATGTGCAAGAGAATTACCGAGATAATTGCTTCGGAAAAAAGAAGGAAAATTTTAGAAAACGATGTGATAAGGGTAACGAATGATAATGATTTTCAGGGATATATAATCCGATGTTTTTATCATCATTTGTCGGAATTGGGAAAGGTTATCATTTTAAGCCTGGTTAATAATGATATATTCGGGCCTTTTGATATTGAAAAGAAACTTAAAAACTATGGAATCAGTCTCATCCATCGAGAACTGTATCGTGAAATTGAGACTCTTTGCATACTTTCCATATTCACCAAACAGGCCAAAAAATATAAATTTACCTTGCCGTATCTACCAAAAATTTTGAAACAAACAATGGAAATAGAATTGGAATTGGAAAAGCTGGTTAGGGAAATAGTTCATCATGATCAGTAAAAATCCCTTCATATATCAAGGATATCTAGATCCACTGCAGGATTCTCTTGTTTATATTGATAGAGAAAAAGAAGTGAAGCAGGTTTTGAATGGTCTTCAAGATTTAAAATATTATGTTATTATTGCACCACGGCAGACAGGCAAAACTACATTTATGCGACAACTAAAAATTAAAATTGATGAGGATGAGCTCCATACCCATGAAAGTATTTATATTACCTTAAAGGAGTTAAAAAATATTGAAAAAAATAAATTTTATTCACTCATAGCGAACAAAATAATAGCTGAGTTAAATACTAAATATACAATAATAGATCCCCCATGGCTTTTGAATATGCCGCTAAATATACAAAATAATATAGATTTTGAAGGGTTTTTTATTACTTTAAGCCAAATTAACTTTAATAAAAAGGCCCTCAGTTGTCCGCCCCTAATAAAAAGAAGGTTTAAATACGTTATTTTAATAGATGAATTCGATTGCCTGCCGAAAGAATTATCATTTGAATTTTTAAAGACCATACGAGCCATTTTTGAGCAGCGGTTTGACAATAAAGGGTTTGAACGTATTTCTTTTATTATTAGCGGAGCAATGGATTTGGCTGAATTAAGCCGCGGAAGAAATTCACCATTTAATATAGCTGTTCGAATAGCTCTGGAGGATTTTGAAGAACAAGAAGTAGTAGACATGGTGAAAAATGTTTTGATGGCCATTAATGCGTATTCTTACGAATATTTTTCCGGGGACATGTTTGAAGCAACCAATGGCCATCCTTATCTTACTCAGAAGCTGTGCGGGAAAATTATTGATAATCTTATTTCAGACAAAAAAAATTATATCCGAAAGGATGATATCACCAGGCAAATAGATGATTTGATTAACAGCAATGATATAAATCTTAAAAGCGTCTGGGAGAAGGTTAAAAATAATAAAAATTTGGATATTTTAGAACATTTACTTCGTGGGGAAAAGATCAGATACAATGAATGCGATAGATTCTCTTATGAATTGAAATTAGCAGGGGCAATAGTGAAGGATGAAAGGGGTTTTTGTAAGATGAGAAATCCAATCATTCATAGATTTTTTCAGAAACAATTTTTAGAATAGATTTTGGCATCCTTTATTTAAAGGGACATTATACGATGTATAATCTCATGGAAAAGGCCGGTCAAGCCTATGAAAAGGGCAATTATAAAAAGGCGTTAGGTTATTTATTGCGGTTGGGCGAATTAAAAATGGATCTCATCTGGAAGCTTGATATATCTAAGCCTGTTAGCAGCCTTTGCGTGGCCAAATATATTAAACCATGGGGAATAATAAATCAGATTATTATAGGTTCTGAAGATAAGACAGTATATTCTCTTTCGCTTGATAAAGAAGTGAGATGGAAATTTAAAGCCAAAGATAAGATCACCTCAGTAATGGCCTATGATATAACCAACAATTTATCGGAAGAGATAATAATCGGATCAAAAGATCATTATGTGTATATATTAGATAAAGAAGGCAGATTGCTCTGGAAATATCTCACCGAGGACCCGATAAACTGTATAACCAACACCGAGATAAAGGGCAAAAAGATTATTATTGCCGGGTCTTCAAAGGGAGCCATTTATTTTATAGAATATGGGGTCGGTTTATTTTGGAAGTATACCCATAAAAATCCCCGTCCCATAAAAGGGCTTTGTATAGCCAACCTCATCAGGGAAGGGGAAAAAGAGCTTGTTTCAGTTAATGAAGATGGGGAAGTAATAATATTGGATTATCAGAAACAA
>DAOURK010000102.1 GCA_030625085.1 Pseudomonadota bacterium | reverse complement strand
AACCCTCCCTTTCTTTGTCTAAAAAGGATCTTATCAAAATCACACCCATTTTTGTACCCCTACTGATAAATTAACTATATCTTTTTGTTTATTATGCCCTTTCTACTGTTCCTGCTAAAACCCCAGATCAGGAGTTCTGAAGTTATCCTCTGGACGATGATGCTGAAAGCAGTGGTTATGGAAGAGGTTTGGCTGGCCTCGGGGATATCAACGGCGATGGGTTTGACGATTTTGCTGTTAGTGCGCCTTTTGTGGATGCTTTAGGTAAGGTTTTTATTTATTATGGCCGCACAAATCTTTCAAATTATCCTGATGTAACCCTGACCGGGATAAAAGGAGGGGAAAATTTCGGCAATAAAATCATGAACATTGGGGATATAAATAACGATGGGAAGCAGGATTTTCTCATAACTGAAAACCTTACTTCAGATTCAGGGCTTGTATATCTGGGAGATGAAGAACAAAATACCATACCTATATATGTTCTCAGTACCAATGATTTGAATGGGGAATCCTATAATGACAACGATAGGAATTTCTCAGGTGTATTAAATTTTAATGGTGATGATATTCCTGATCTATTGTTGTATGGCGATGCAAAAAACCCTCAAGGGAAAGTACATATTTATAATTTCCATTTTCTCGATTCCGATTCTGATGGAATTATAGATATCAATGATCAATATCCCTTTAGTGCACCAGCGATATTTACTAATACTGTTACACCCCAAGATCATGCACAATATGTTGTTACTACAGCGACTTTATCTTGGCAAATAGAAAATCCGGCTGCCTATACCTTACTTTATGATCTTTACCTGGGATTATCTCCAGACGATATGTCCTTAATTGCCTCGAACCTCTCAGAAACCGCATATTCCTTTGCTGACAATCCATTAGAGTACAATACCGTTTATTATTGGAGAGTAATTGCACGTGATAGTTCAGGGCAGGAAATTTTAAGTGATGTTTTTTCATTTTCCACGGAAATTCTTCCCAAACCGGGACAGTGTGAGAATATTCAAATAATAGGGGATATAGAAGGCATACATATAACTTGGGATGCGCCTCTTTATGGCGTTGTCGAAGGGTATTACATTGAACGAAAAAATGCCCCCACTGATGTTTTTATTTTAGTTGGCGATATTGCCCCCGATGAAACAGAATTCATTGACATGCAAAACTTATCACCACATGAAAATTTCTATTATCGTATTTTGGCATATAATTCCAGTGGTAAAGGCAATCCTACAGATTCCTACCAAGCAAATATCCAAAACACACCCCCTGTAGCGTTTAACCAAAATCTTATTATTTATAAAAATAAAACAGAAAATATAAGCCTTGCCGGAAATGATGCTGATAATGATAATTTAAGCTATGAGGTAGTAAATGGCCCATCCCACGGCACATTGTCCGGAACATCACCTGATTTGGTTTATACTCCTATCGCTGATTATTTAGGAGTTGATAGCTTAAGCTTTAGAGTTCATGATGGAATTGAAAATTCAGAAGAGGCCGTAATAAATATTTCAATTCTATTAAATCCTGCTTTTCTCAATAAATACTACCATGATGCGGATGGCGACAGTTATGGTGATCCAAACGACTCTGTTGTAGTAGAGACAATGCCTCAAGATTATGTGCAGGACAACACTGATTGTGATGATGACAATGCTAATATTAATCCCGGTGAAATTGAAATTTCTGATGGGCTTGACAACGACTGTGACGGTGAAATTGATGATGGAGTATTAAATATCTATTATCTTGATGCGGACCAGGATGGATATGGGGATGCCGAACATACCACTCAAGCTTGTTCTACCCCATTGGGGCATGTAGAGAATGCCGGTGATTGTAATGATGACAATGTTAGTATTAATCCCGGTGAAATCGAAATCTGTGATGGGCTTGACAACGACTGTAACGGTGAAATTGATGATGGAGTATTAAACATCTATTATCTTGATGCGGACCAGGATGGATATGGGGATGCCGAATATACGACTCAAGCTTGTTCTAAACCATTGGGGTATGTAGAGAATGCCGGTGATTGTGATGACAGCGATGATCAGGTGGTTGTACCAATACCGGATTTTAGCTGTTCTACTACGCTGGGGTATATTCCACTTACTGTGCAATTCACCGACAAATCCATTGGGAATGTTAATTATTCTTGGGATTTCGAGGATGGCGGCACGAGTAATGAAAAAGATCCAAATTATACATTCACGAAAGCGGGCACATATAATGTCACTTTGACCGTTGATATTGAAGGTAATTGTTTGACGCAAAAGAGTAAAAACATTCAGGCTCTTGGTACTGCTTCACTTACAGGACGAGTTTTGAGTCAAGATGGGCCGGTTGTTGGAGCTGAGGTGCGAGTGTCTGGCCATGCTGAATATAGTGCTGTTACAGGGGATGATGGAGTGTTTACTATATCGGATTTACGCTTAGGGAATCATACACTTCGGGTTACCGCTTTTGAATATGAAACCATGTTTGAGAAAATTGTAAATCGACCTGGAGAAGAAATCGAGATATATCTAAACGGCAAAGTCGGATGGATCTGCGGTAAAATATTGCGAGCGGAAAATAATGAACCGATGGCGGCAACAGTAATTGCCTTTACCCATGAAGATAGGTTTTATTCCAGAACGGCCCAATCTGATCCCAATGACGGCACTTATATTATATATCTATCCCGGTTTGGCAATTACTCACTTCTTGCCTTTTCCAAAGATTATTACCCATATGTAGATTCTAATCATGGCGGTCAATACACAATTGATCCTGATAATCCCGATACCTTTAAAGGCTATCCCAATACCTTCACAGATGGTATCGACATATCCCTTATACTCAAACCGCACCTGCCAAAGGTGCGGGTTTCTTCATTCGAGCGTGATATAGATCCCATTCCGGATATTATAGATAATGAAACGGTAATCTGGGCTTCTATAAAATCTGAGGCGCCATTGAGTGATCCGAACGTCAATATTAAGGTTGTAGATGGCCAGATACTCGATTCTAACGAAATAATAATTGAAGACAAAA
Source organism: Pseudomonadota bacterium (assembly GCA_030625085.1). Taxonomy (GTDB): domain Bacteria; phylum SZUA-182; class SZUA-182; order DTGQ01; family DTGQ01; genus DAOURK01. Next base: position 14,798 of record DAOURK010000102.1, on the reverse strand, counting down.
AATATTATCAAGCGGTTTATTCAGACGATATTGAGGATATTCATATTGTTACCATAAGGGTCTCGGCAATGGATCAGGACGGGACCACTACAATGACCTATAGCTTCACTGTTAATCCCGGTGCATCGGCTACAATTATTGGGGGGACATCTGATAATATTACTTTAGCCGAAGGCGGAGAAAGTGGGCAAATGGGTTTGATTAATTTAGATATTGATGGGAACGGAGAATATGATTACGATAATCACGGATTTCAAAAATAATTCCGGGTAAAAAAGGTGATTTTTTAGGCGCGGGAACAAGCAATTAAGCTCAATAAAATCAATAAATTAGTTATTTTTTTTCTTGACATCAACAACCTCCTTTGATAAGATAAGTTATTGTTTCTTAAATAATAACTCTTACAAAGGAGGCCGAAGATGTCCTTACTTGCTTACTCACTTATCCCTAATAATATTATAAATGGTATTGTAGAAAAATGTAAATCCCTTTTACCTGGATCAGGTAATCGGCAAGAAGCAAAGATTGTTATCACAGAAGGCAGTAAAAATTCTCATAATCCGCAAGCAGTAAAGACTAGCTTTGATATCATAAAGGGTCTTAAGGGAAAAGGCTCTTCATTTGCAGTGTTATTTTTTGCAGTAGTGGTAAAACTGCTTTTCAATAAAGCGGTCAAAAACGGGCGGCACACTAAATTGGCCGATGTTATATACTCTATGAAAGGATACATGAAATCAAGCAAGTCCATCCAAGAGGCAGCTTTAAAATATTCGAGAAAAAATATTTCTTTTATCATTGACATGAGTATAATCATATTTTTTAGTCAGTTTTTTGGAAAAATGATGAAACAGTTTCTTGAGGATACCAATCAAGGGATTTACTATACCTTGTGTTTAAAGCTACATCTGCCGAGACCTATTTATCCTCAGAGGATATCGGAATTTAAAGTAACCATAGGGGAAGATCTTATGGCGGCGATTATACAGGAAATCAAAGAGTATCTATACACAAATTTAGAACTTTATAAGGTGAATGATGATCTTATTGAGTTTGTTGCCCTGGGAGTCAGTTTATCTGTTAATGTAAGCGGCATTTACAACCATTATGGTTTCAGTAAATTTTTAAATTTTGCCTTTTGGCATGGTCTTTTTGCTGAGCTTGAAGCCTGCATCGCAAGACAAAGGCAGCAAAAGAAATACAGCCTTACTGATTTGCTTTTCACCTATCTAAGCAAACTGGTTGAGCACGGTGATAATATGGATGATCTGGAAAAAGAGCTTAAAAACAGCATAGAGGGGGGTAAACAGATTATTAACCCTTGTGCTCAATCTTTACGGGATCTTTTAGCAGACCTTGATATAGAAAAGCTCAAGAGAGTTCAAAAGATATTGGCACGACGTGTTTCCCGCAAGAGTTTAAAAAAAGGGCTTGTTGTTTCAGCAGATTGGACTCTTATCCCTGTACGCGGCCATCATAAAGGAGCTTATAAATGTTGGGATCATGTCACTAATAAACAGGTAATGGCTTATAAGCTGCACGTACTTTTCAATAATACGGACAAACAGCCGCTGGCCTTTATGTTTGAGAAAAAAGGTCAGACCCCCGTTCAGGTACTTAACTGCTTGATTGAAGAAACCCGTCAATTATTAGGGATTAGGCGTTTGGGTTTAGTGCTGTTTGACAAAGGCTATTATGAGGTCAACACTTTTAAACAGATTTGCGTGTACGAAGATTTTATCACTCCGGGGAAAAAATTTAATGCGATTAAAGAAGCCATAGAAAAATTAAATATGAAGTGTTTTGTCGGCCATGATAAAGATGACAATATGCTTTTTGATACCAACGTTTATTTTCAAGAGGCTGATTTAACACTCAGGTTGGTTGTGGCCAAAAAATATAAAGAGCAGTATGTTAAAACCAAAAGTGGTCATAAAAAAGTAATCAATGGCCATTATGTTCGAGAGCGTATCGTGGTCTATCATAGCTATTTGACCAATATCCCTAAAGGAGAACTAAATGCGGCACAATTGATTGATACCTACGCTAAAAGATGGGGGATAGAACATTTTTTCAAAGAGCTCAAAACAAATTATGGCCTAACTGTTTTACCTTCTACAGATTATCTAATTGTCCAAAATCATGTGGCTATGGTTTTAATCATGTACATGTTGGTAACTCTTTTTAAAAAGGCCCTGGGGGACTGTTTTGCCACCTGTTCATTAAAAACCTTGAATAAAAATTTCTTCAGGGCCTCTATCTGTCGGATTAAAAAAGAACACCCACAGATTTTCCCTGAGAAAACCGGACAAGAATTTAATTTGTTAAATTGTCTATATCAGGATCGTAAGCTTTTACTGGCATAGTAAAACTACTAATGGATGATTTATGATCATCTACACAATTGCTAATACTTTTGGAAACTACAGGTTGAAGGATAGCTATTTAGATATTATCCGGAGGGGGTGATTTATTGTAATTGTTGATTATTAGTACTTATGGACCGGTTTATATATTTAATTTTTTGAAAAAATGAAAAATATTTACCTGAGTCCATTAGAAATAATCCTATAATCCGGCTTCTATTTTTATTTACTTAACTTTTGATAAAAATTTTAGAGTAAATAAAACGGCCAGCCTATACCTCTAATAATTACCGGAATTATTTTTGAAATCCGTGATAATAGCTATATTGACGTTCCTCCTTGTGGAATCGTAGCAATAAGCGGTGAAGGTCCAAATATGATTTTAACTAAGTTAACCATTCGTATAGTGCGTCTGGCTGGTGAGGGAATTGGCGCTATTACAGCAGAATACGATGTTAATTTATTAGATTCGGAAGGAAATCTTGCCAAAGGTTTTCAAATAAATGAAGAGTACCCTATAACTATTTATCTGCATTTTGATTCTGATAAATTTGATGGAAACTTGGCAAACTTGGTCATAAAATATCAAGGGACGGATAAGACATGGAAAACTGACGGCATCAGCAATATCCGGATTGAAGGCGCCACTATCGCTTTTGATGTGAATCATCTTACTCGCTTTGCTGCTTTTGAAGAGGATGTTGCACCAGTCAATTTGACCGTCCACGCAGTTACTATGAGCCAAATTAATCTGGCCTGGGTGGATCGCACTGACAATGAATTGAATTTTGAAATTTGGCGGTGTGTCAATTGTGCGGATCATGAAAATATCGACAACTTCCAAAAACTTGTCGTAGTTGATCCTAATATAAATTCCTATTCGGATAATGATTGCACCAAAGACAACACTTACTATTATTCTGTGAGGGCGGTTAATGAGTTTGGAGCGACTGACTTTTCCAATAAGTCGGGCCTTAGCCTTAATTACTGTGCCTTTCCGCCAAATGCGCCGAATAATTTAACGGCCACAGTTAATTCGGATAGTCAAATTACCTTGAATTGGCAAGGGGCTGATCCCAACAATAGTTGCATAACTAATTTTAAAATATTCCGCAGCTCTGACAGCCAGAATTGGACAGAGATCGGTGATACCGACCATAATACCACATCCTATTTGAATACAGGATTAGCGGCAGAAACCACTTATTATTATCAGGTGAAGGCCGCTAATCTCATCGGCGTTTCCGATCCCGGCAATATAGTACAAGCGGCAACTCAAAAGACACCTGAATCCGGAAGTAAATGCTTTATCAGCAATATAATGAACTCTACATTATTGAGATCCTTTAAAGAATGGATTTTATTGATTTTGAAGAGTAACTTTTGATATCCGGATCGGCCCCTATTGGTTCTGCCTAAGATCAAAAAACGTGTTTCTGTTTCAGAATGTTTTTTATCCTTCTGCACCATCAATAGTTCATTAAAAAAACTTCTTCGCATTCAAAATGACTGACTTTATGCTTAATCTGCCAATGCCTCGCGCCTTTTTGGGGAAACCATATTTATGACCCGGGTCATAAGTGTAATATTTGAATAAACCATATTTTGTGTGACCCGGGTCACAAGTGTAGTATTAATTAACCATATTTGCGACCGTGTGTCTGCTTTTATTCTTTGCTTTTTGAAGTATCATCCGGCTTTTTTCCATATGATTGAAGTCATTGCTTTCAGGGGTGATGTTTATAAAACATGAAGCATCTATTATTATAGGCGATCCGGTATATCTAACACTTGCCAATCCGAGTCTTTTTTTTCACCATGTATTAAATTATAAATAATGCCAATTTTGGCAAAATTTATAATTTGAAAAATTTGGGCTCTGCCCCCCCAATTTACAATTTATAAAAATTTTTATTACGCGCGTAATAAGTGTGATAGTTAATTTCAGCATTAACCTCTGATCAGCAAACTGCTGTGATGTAAACCATCTACAAGCTTGGTGCAGGATATTAAAAGCCTATCTTTGAGGCGCTGAAGGAAACAATTGGTAATACTTTAGTTTTTTTGCTACTTTGTTTACCGTAATAATCAAGAACAGCGTTTATAGTTTCTTTTTGCTCTTGACTGAATATATCAGGGTTACCTGTCATAACAGATGAAATCAAAAATTGTCCGCGAACAATATCCAACTGTTTAGAAAAAATGCCAGTTCTGGCATTTTTTCTAAAAGCCGATTTATCCAAAGGGGTTTACCCTTTCCGGAGTGGCCGAAAAGCACGGCGGAAGCCTACGGGAAGGAAGGGTATTAACATTAACATCGGTTTTGGTTCTTAAACTTATCTTTAAATAAAAAATCAGGTGAGTGTCATTATCCTGATCAAAGATACGGCTTTTTCTTTAAGATGACCGTCTTGAATTAATGAGTCCCGGCGGTTTACCCAACACTGTTACACTGGAAACTTTGCAGTACAGACAATTTAGCAGGAACCAGCTCTCGGTATCTTTTCTTTCAAAGATAAAGAGTAAGAAAATCGAAAGGGCCTTTATTAAAGCGAGAGGGGAGGGAGTCAGAAAGATCCTGTCGGAAAGTAAGGCCCTTTCGTTATTTGCAAGGAAGGGTAATAATGAATGCTGTGGGATAGTCCGAATTTTCATTAAGTTGAAGCGTAAGATTTCCCCCGTATTTTTCAAGAATAGATTTACATATGTTAAGGCCCAGACCCAGTCTCCTTTGTTTGGTAGTGTAAAAAGGCTCAAAAATTTTTTCACTGTTTATTGCACATATCCTGTCGCCATTATTGGAAAGAATAATATCTATAGCATTATGTACTTTCCTTCTAGTACAAATTTTCAGTTCTCCCCCATTTGTCATACTATCCATGGCATTATCCATGAGATGAGCAAGGGCCCTGGCCAATTGTAATTCGTTTATATTGATAAGGAGGAATTCGGTTTCAAAATTATAGCTAATTTTTATTTTTTTCTTACTAGCTGTTATATGGTATCTTTGTATTATTTTAATTATTAAACTATTTATATTTACTAAAGAGCTGCTCTCAACACTGTTATAATCCATAATTATTTCGTTGTTAATATACCCGACAGCCTTCTTTATGTTGGATTCAAGAATCTCGGGAGAAGAAATGAATAAATTATCATTTGAAAAAAAACCTGCTAATTTTTCTAAAGTTTTTATTTTTTCAATGTAAATCCATTTATCCTGCTCGGATTTTTCGGCTGATACATCCTGATAATACTCGATAAAGCCGGTGATATCATTGACGTGATTAAACGTAGGGATGGCTGTTTGTCGTATACATCCGAATTGTTCATTAATCCCTGTCGTCTGTCTCTCTAATGTTTCAATTTTTCCGGTTTTTAAGGCCAAATAACCTGGACACTTACTAAAATCAGCTTTAAAATTTAGGACTTCAAGATATGACCGGCCTATTATTTTCTCGACAGGTATATTTATAAGTTTGCTGAAAAAAGCATTGGCTTGAATTATAATGTAATTCATATCGACAATTAGTATTCCTAAATTCATAAGATCAATAAAATTATGCCAGAATTTATTTTTTTTATTTAATTTTTCTATATTTCCCTGAACTTTACTCTCCAGTTTGGAAAACATACTGCCAAGTTGTCTTTCAAATATTATCAGCCGATCCTTGAGGATTCTATTTTCTTGTATAAACGACTTGTAATTGATAATATTTTGCAATATTCTGTTAAGATCGTTATCTGATATTGGCCTTGTAAGAAAATCATATAATGGCCTGTTAATCCATCCTGTTATCCTTTCTATCTTCTCTTTTTGTTCAGGATCAGTGATAAATAAAAGCGGCGGCGAGGTTACTGTGCAATTCCTTATGAAATGTAAAAATTGGGTATTGTCCTCAAATGATGAGCACAATTCAAAAACAATAGCATCGAATTTTGTATTTTTTACTATTTCCAGCCCGATTTCCAGGTTATCTCTCGTTTCTATAAAACAATTCTTTTTCTTTAGGATCTTCTCTACACTATCATCAAAGGAATTTGTTCTATGATGGATAACTAATAATGTCGGCATAGTAATGTTAGTTGATAACAAGATGAATAACTTCTCCCCTGAAAGTGTTATTATCATTAGATAGGATGAAGCAGAGTATGTATGTTTTTATAATGCAAAAATAATGCCTTTTGGAAAATTCAATAAACAGATTAACTTATTGATTGGGATAATCTGAATTTTGCTCTTAGTTTTAAGAAATGATTTGTTATATTCTGTTTATGATTATTTGTAAAGGTTCCCCAACTGCGGCGTCTGTAAAAGGCATGATAAAAACATCGAATCTATTGATCGACAAATTTAATTATTATTATTATTATTATTGATCTATTATCAATGAGATTTTACCTTTGCAAAAGTGAAATGATTTCGTTATTGCAAAAATGATGATAACCATAAAAAGTCTCAATGAAGAGAATTTTAATAGACAAAATCCATGATAATACTTTTGATAATACTTTAAATTTAAGCCTTGATTCGGAAGGTATGCTTTGGGGATATAATGCTTATGATGTTTTTGTGCCTTGACTAAGTTAATGAAATTGAATATATTTATGTATATATATACGAGAATAGTTTTATAGAGAATGATACTATGAATTCTTTGAAGATGAAATTACCGCAAAAGAAACTCCCTTACATTTTTATCTTAGTCTTTTCTCTTCTTTTTTTCGTTACTCTGCTTCTTTTCATCAAGTTAAATCGGCAGTTTTCAAAGACGATGATCCAATCTTATCATAAAGATCAGCTTTATCTTATTAAAACTGTGGCCACGGGTATGCAACAAATTATTAATCAGATAAATAGAGAATTAACCCACTTAAGTGTATTGGAGGAACTCCGGCAGAAAAATCCCAAGGCTTATATACACCAATTCCAAGATTTTTATCGATTCTTTGCCGGCCGTATTAATTCTATCTCTAAAATTAATACCCAAGGAAAAATAGAATATGTGTACCCTTATAGTGAAGAATATATTAATAAGGATATGAATCACTTACAATGCGTAAGAGATGTTTTTCATACAAAAGAACTTACCATAAGCAAATGTTTTACTACGGAAGTTGGAGTATATGTTTTGGCCATAAATCGACCTATTCTTTTTCAAGAAGGGAAAGAAAAACCTCTAAAGGGCGTGATTAGATGTGTTATCCATCTTGATACATTTACCAACTTGTTTCGTCCTATAATCAATTTGCAAGAAGAGGGCGAAATTTGGATGATTGATCAGGATGGTATGATTATTTATCATCCCGATCCCCAATTTAATTTGAAAAATTATGGGAATATAGTCGAAACTAAAGGCCTTGAACAAACAAAAAATATACAGGCTAACAATGTAAAAACACCCTATCATTATATAAAAAAGGGGATTGAGAGCTGGGGCATCTATCCTTTTTGGGGAGGCAATGACGAGCTATACGCCATGACACCTCTTAAAATAGGCGCTAAAATTTGGTCAGTAGGTATTACCACCCCATATGCTTTCCTTTATCAGCCCATTAAAAGAAACAATCACATTATGTGGTTCCTCACCATAACTCTTCTCACCATTTTTTCTTTGGGGGGATTTATCCTTCACTATGTAAACAAAAAAAAGACCCTTTTAGAGGCGGAAACCAAACTTTTGGAAGCCGACACAAAATTTTTGAAAAAAAAAGTGGAACTTGAAGAAGAGATTAAAAAGGAAAGGGATAAACTCAATATACTTTTTGAGAGCATGGCCGACGCTGTTTTAGTTATTAATTCAAACCACCAAGTTGAATTTATGAATCAAACAGCCATTACAACCTTTGGGCAGCAAATCGGAAGACGCTGTTTTGAAGTGCTTCGCGACTATGAGCGGCCTTGTGATTCATGCCAATTAGCTGAAAATGAAAAGTTCCCCATGGAGCCCACCCGTTTTTATTGTCAGGACCACAGAACAAAACGATGGTATGAAATAAATGCCGCTCCCCTGCAAAAAGATGAACAAAAAAAGTACCTGATCGCCATCCTCAGAGATGTTACCAAGGAAAAAGAATTAGAGGAAAAGCTTAAGACGTCTGAGAAAAAATATCGCACTCTTATTAATTACACTGATGATCTTATTATGATGCAGGATTATAGCGGCACTGTCATCTATGGGAGTCAATCAGTTGAAAAAATCTTAGGATTTGTTCCTGATGAGATTTTCCATCGGCCGTTTCAGTCACTTCTTACTGAAAATCCCATAAATGATCCTTGGCGCAAGGAAATCAAGAGCCAGGCTGACGCACAAAGGCGCTTGCAACCTCATTTACTTGAATGTAAGACGAAACATGGTGATAAGATTATTTTAGAGGCTAATGAATCCATTGTATTTGACAGCGAGGGGCAGGAAAATCGGATAATGGGAGTCTACCGAGATATAACGGAAAGAAAAAGATTGGAGGAGCAACTCCTGGAGTCGGAAAGATTGCGGATTTTATCCCTAACCAAGCGATTTAGCTATGGTGAGCTGATTGGTAAAAATTCGAAGATGCAGGAAATTTACGAGTTAATTGAGGCTGTATCTCAAAGCAAGGCTACTGTCCTCATTTTGGGAAAGAGCGGAACAGGCAAGGAACTTGTAGCCAGGGCCATTCATTACCAGGGTCCTTTATCAAAGGGACCGTTTATTGGTGTCAATTGCGCAGCGCTTTCTGAAAATCTTTTGGAAAGCGAGTTATTTGGGCATGTAAAGGGATCTTTTACCGGCGCCATTAAAAATAAATCTGGCCGTTTTGAATTAGCAGATGGAGGCACCCTTTTTCTTGATGAAATAGGTGATATAAGTCTAAATGTTCAAACCAAGCTCTTGCGTGTATTACAAGAACAGAAGTTTGAAAGGGTCGGTGGAGAAAAAACTATCCGGGTTGAAGTGCGAATCATCGTAGCTACAAATAAAGATCTCTATGAGGAAGTTCAGAAAGGAAAATTCCGTGAAGATCTTTATTATCGTCTTAATGTAGTTGAGATTACACTCCCCCTTTTGATTGAGAGAATAGATGATCTTCCTCTTCTGATAACCCATTTTATTGAAAAATTCAACCATCAGACAGGTAAAAAGATCACCGGAGTATCGCGAGAGACGATGAAAATTCTCTCCCATTATCCCTGGCCTGGTAACGTAAGGGAATTGGAGCATGTTATAGAACATGCCTTTGTCAAATGTGTCAAGGACATTATTCACCACGTTCATTTACCACGGAGTATAGCTGAGACTAAAACTGAAGGGATTATTCAAGAGGGTATAAAAAAGGGACATATTAAGGACCAAATTGAAAAGGACATTCTTCTCAAAACATTAGAGGAATGCAATTGGAATTTTCCTCTGGTTACGCAAAAACTTGATATCAGCAGGGCTACGCTCTGGCGAAGGATGAAAAAGTACGGTATGAGCACTAAAAATCTTTAATATTTTTCCCAAGCCGATTCTTTTTCATTTTTCTTCTCTTACCTTTAATTGCTAAGAAACATGAAATATCCCACCTTTATTAAGTGACAGATATCATTAATTGGTAGACATCATTTTATCCCCACTTGGGATCATAATAGTTCCCCTTTCCATACAATGTCTTATTAACTCAACTGTCGCTGTAGTGATAATAATCCCTGGTTCTTTGTGAAGGGCATATTTATTTTAGGTTAGGGTGCAACTATAGCGCCTGTGGTGTGTGATATTCAGGGGATTATGTTTTGCGAAATTATGGGAATAATATATATAGTAAATAAGCATTTGTATAGCACTATATCTAGTAGAAACCTGTCCTTTTTGTTTCAAGTATGCAACAAATCCATTATTGAAAAAGACAGCTCAGCCTTATAAATGGTTATAACGATAATTAAATTTAAAAAAAGTAAATTTGTATTGACTAAAGTCATTGAAAGTGTACCGTTTTAGAAAAAATGATTAGAATAACTCATTTTTTGGCATGTCATTTGCTTTATAAATTAATAAAGAAAATAGTATAGTTTTTTTTAATTTACCATATTTTTAGCTGTAACATATCAAAATAATCTCAGAGAAAGGGGGTTTTTATTTTTGTTTTTTTTCAGAATCAATCTGAAAAATGGAGGGGGGTTCCCCTAAACCAAAATCCGCATAATAAAAGACTTCTGCAAACCAGGATATCCTGTGCACTTCAATTGGCGTGAGCAATCTTTTACTATTCCTTTTAAATAATATTTCTAACTTCTAAAGGCCGCTATGCGACAGTGAAGCTTTTTGCAGAAACCTTAATCCAAATAAAAAAAAGGAGGTGGTAATACAATCGACTTTTAAGAAATACATTCCTTTAAACATTACTAAGGTTATTGAAATAATGATAATGAAAGGATGAAAAAAATGTTAAATAGAAAAAAATTCAGAAAAAATGCAAGTTCTTGTTTTCTTATTTTTTTAATGATGCTACTTTCCTTAACGATCACTAAAAAAATTGAAGCCCAAACTTTACCCTATTGGTTATATTACCCGGCAGATGCCATAAGTCTTTACGGCACACCAAGCATTTTTTTACCACCACCACCGGCAGCGGTAGGAGGCACGTTGCCTTATAATATTTTTGGGACGGCGCCCAGCATTCTTGTGCCACCGCCTGTTCCTGCTAATATTGCTGCTTCTGTTACACCATTCGCCAGCACATTACTCAGCAGAATTGCTCTGACTACCATTTCTCCGCTGACCGCGCCAAGTCTCTTTCCATTTTTCTCCCCCCTTGACTCAGTAATACCAGCCGTTCTGCCTAATATTTATAACCTCTATTATCCGGCCGTCGGATCCGTGCCTGGTACCTTTATATCGCCACCTGCCGCAACAGGAGTGGGCACATTCCCTTATAATCTTTATTATCCGGCGATCGGGTCAGTGCCCGGTTCATTCCTATTGCCTCCGGTTTAGAAACTGTATTTGGTTAAATTATAGACCTGCTGTTTACTGTGTTATGCGCTATGTGCAGAAATCCCGGTGAATCAGTTTTTCACCGGGATTTCTGCACACCTAGTGACTGGTATTATGGCATCTCTGTTATAGAAACAATCGATACTCTATTGATTACTTATACATTTAACTTGGCATGGTTATAAACTGAATTTTTTACACCGCAAAGAATGCAGAACTTTCAGAGAAAAAATTAGATCAACTTTGCTGACTCTGACCCTTTGCGATAAATCTTAAAATCGTATTTATTTATGCCGGGTGCTGAATATAGTTTATATTTATATTTATATTTATATTTATATTTATATTTTTTATGATGATCTCGTAAAAAGTCCCAAATTAACCATTTCAACTATTATAACTATCTGATTTTATTAAACACTTTTTATATAAATTTGACTTTTTACGAATGCATCTTTTATAATTTAACTAAAAAAAACGGAGCAGCTTAAACAATTCGCAGATCCATCATAAACCCCACAAGGGCGACACTATAAAAATCATTAAAAAAATAACTTGACAATATACATTTTTTTGATATATTTTTTATTCATCAATTTGGCTTTTTTACCAAAAAGCCATAAATTTATTTTATTAAGGGGTATTACCCTTTGATTAATCATAACTTTTTATTTTTACAGCTCATATTATTATTTCACTCTTTTTTAAAAACCAATATTAGCCATAAATAACTATAACATACATAAAAATAAAAGCTTACGACAACTTAAAAATTCCGTCACAGGAATGGATATGCGAATAAAAATAATTATTAATAAATAAAAAATTTCTTTACAAAAATACAAAATAGATAATAAGGATTTTTTTTAATAAAATTATTGGCATTTTGACCAATTAACCACGATTAATTTTTATTTAACTAATATTGATGGTCTTGTAAAAAGTCCAAAATGGGGATATATGTACAACATAAATTCTTGAATTTATGCAACCCAAATTTTCTAATAACAACTTTTTACGAATCTATCAATATTTTATTTATTTTAATTTAAAATATCAGATTTCAGGGGAGGGAAAGTATGTCGCTATACCAAGATACTAATAAACAAGCCCAATGGTACAAGTTAATCTACAGCATTTTGGGCAATCAGTCGACGTGGGTTGCCGCGATCGGGCTAACCACCGGCCTATTTCAAGCTATTGCTGATGTCGGGCCTGAGGGAATAAATGAACCTGCTTTGGCTGAAAAACTTGGTTTTGCGCCCCGCTATGTTCAGGTCTGGTGCCAGGCGGCGTATGCCTTTTATTTACTTGACCGAGAAGAACAAACCGACTCTTACCGGCTAGCGCCCCATATGGACACTTTGCTGTTAGATTTGGAGGAACCTCTGGCCATGGGCAACCACATTCAATTTTTTTCCACCTTATGCAAAGATTTCATGGCCTTTCCCGAATGCCTTCAAACAGGGGAAAGCTTGCAGAGCGAAGTGCATGAACCGACCCACCTTGAACTCGTCAAAAACATGACTAAAACTGATTTCAAAATGATCACTGATATAGTTTTGCCCCAGACTGGTGGGACACTGGAAAAACTGAAACAAGGGGGCGCTTTGCTTGATATTGGGACAGGCGCCGGCTTTGCACTGGTGCATTATGCCAAACGCTTTCCTAAAGCACAGATTGTCGGACTGGAATTTAATGAATTTATCGTTGAGATAGCCAAACGCACAATAGCTGAAGCAGACCTGGCCGAACGGATTAAAATTCAGCATGGCGACGCTAACAGACTATGCTATCAGAATATTTACGATCTGATTACCATGAACCTTACCTTACATGAGACAGGGGGGCCTTCGGAATATCAAAATGTGCTGCAACGCGTTTATCAAGCCCTCAAACCTAAAGGAGTAGCAGTGATCTCTGAATTCCCCTGCCCAGACTCGGTGCGGGATTACCGAAAAAATCCGGTCCTGCAGATGATGGCTGCTATGCAAATCCACGAAACAATGGCCAATAACGGGATGATTACTAAAAAGGAACTGACTAAACTGCTCAAGGAGACAGGTTTTAAAAATGTACGCGTGGCTCACCAACCAATTCCGGCACGATTGGTAATGTTAGCCGAAAAAAAGGGCTAGTGTCGCGTCACGCATAAAACAACTTATAGCCGCATCTGCCTTGCTTGATATTTTGAACAAAAGCATAAACATCTCCCAGGGCGCTTTAGAAATGACACGGCACTAGGTTTTTACCAATTAAAGGGCACAGCGCTTTTACTGACATAGCTTTTACCTCACTTGGGCTTATCATCATATACGTTTTTATGTAAAAGAAATAATTTTTATGCCCAAATAAAAAAAATGCGAATATTTTTGCCGGCAATTTTATAAAGATAAGGTTTTACCTAAGGGAAGTAGAGGGTCTGGAGATTTAAAGCATTTGGGTATGATTTTTGCTTGATTATACTTACCAAGAATAGGAGGTTTTTGGGGTTGTTAGGTAAAAAAAAAGGAGAGACATGAGGATATGAGATTTCAACCAGCAGTCATTTCTAAGCCAGGTAATTGTGTAGCCGAAAATAAAATTTGCCTCTGGAATGTTATTTTTCACGGTATAATTGTTTTAATGGTTGCAGTTCCAATACTCTATGCCATTTTCCTCTATATGAATGCTCCCCCAAATATTGGAAGAAGTGAAGGATATATCCAGCTTCATCTGTCCAGTCTCCCTGAGGGGAAATCCCGAGTGGTTTATTACCATGAACAGCCGATAATAGTTATCAATAATCATGGAACTATCAAGGCACTTTTAGCTCTTTGCACTAAAAAAGATATAATTTTACAATGGGATAACGATCGCGAAGAATTAGTCTGCTCTGACTATGGTTCTCGATTTGACCTGAATGGAAATGTTAAAACCGGTTTGGCCCCGCGGCCACTAAAGAGTTTCGAACTCATCGAAACAGGAGATTCTATTATTATTAGAAGTTAAGAAGATGGATTTGTAAAAAAGAATCAAAGCCCGGCTTATTAAAAAAATAATTATTAATAATAGCCACAAACAGGAGCCCCTTTTTATTCCCTGAGATTAGCCCAATAAAAAGCCAAAAAATATATTGACAATATGCGGCTTACTAACTATATTTATTATTGTCTTGAGCATTTCCCCTATACTTTAATCCTTTTTAATGATTGTAAAGAATTGAGGTGGGCAATATGAGCGAAGGAATAATAGAGAAATGTTGTTGCAATTAAAATAAAAAATTTTACCTTAAAATTTGGTTTTTTGGCCAAATAACCACTTCCTTTTACCATAAATAAATAAGCCAAATATAAAAAATTTTTGGTAGAGCTTAAGATGTAGTGGTAATAGTTAAGTGGTTTCAATTTCCAATGTAGCGTTATAATGGTGAACAAAATTCCAGATTGCTCCAATGTGATTATCCAATTTTTTTGAAAAGGAAAGCGTTTTTCTTACAAGC
>DAOURK010000175.1 GCA_030625085.1 Pseudomonadota bacterium | reverse complement strand
GGATAAAGTCATTTTCTTATAGGAATTGATTAAATTTATCGGTCAGAGAGTAAAAATTTAATTGAATTAAGTTAGGAACAGAAAATTATAACACTTTTTTCAGATAGTTATGGTATCACATACCGATTTTTCCACTATAGTGAAAAGCATGCGATTATAGCATCCATAAGAATATTATAAATAACAAAATAAAGGAGCTAGAATCGCATATGGTAGAAAATAGCGAAGCAACAGATAAAATTTCAATTATTTTTGTGGATGGGAGAAAGGTAAGCGCAGATCAAAAAATAAAGATATGGGCATTTCTCCAAGAAGGCCCAGAATGTCCGACCCGAAGTTTAATTGAGCAATTAAAAATAATAGAAGTTACCATAGGAATAAGTGTTCGACAGATTAATAGATATAGAGAAGAATGGGGTTTCAGTGGTAAGCCAGGCAGACCGAAAAAAGGTGATTTAGTTGAAAATGAAGGCCATAACCAAGAGATAATTCTTTATGAGTCACATGCTTGCATAGGTGTAAAGATATTTGATGAATGGTTAGAGCAGCAGGAGATGCTTTCAAAGGTTATGGAGTTGATGAGAGAGGCGATAGAGAATTATAAGGACAATCATCCGTCGGAAAATTTTCCCTTGCTTCAACATAGAGAGCAGACACTGACATGTCGATTTAAAGCCTTATTTTACGCACCATTGTTTGGAATAGGTAAACTTACTGAGTTTGATATCAAAGAGCATGGATTAGAAACAGTGATTAAAAGGAATTACCAAAGTTCTACCTTAAATCAGTTTCTTGGTCAGTTAGAAAAAGTGAATGTAGCCCAGAGCATTATGCCCGCCTTGATTCCCAAAGAAAGCGGATATATCTGCTACATTGATGGTCATATGATAGCCTTTTGGACAAGTGCATCTATGCATAAGGGCAAAATAACCATAGTTAGGGAGAATTATGCCGGGGTCAAATGCCGTTATATCACATAACGAGGCAGGAGAGGCCCTTTTCGTAGAATATTTTCCACCGGATATACGACTACCCAAGGTAATATCAAAGTATTGCAATAAAATAGTCTCCATGACCGGTATAAAGCTATTCGTCATTGATAGAGAAATTAATTCACTTGAAGTGGCCTGTGAATTTGAGAGAAATGGTTGGGGATTAATTTCCATGTTGGATAAGAATGAATATAAGGATTTATCAGATTGGGATGCACAAATCATAGGGGAATTGGAGGATGGCAGCAAGGTGTATTCAGGGCCCTGGAAAGACCGTACAGACGATGTACGGCATTTTGTAATTGTGGAAAAGGCAGATAGGTTATTGCCCTATTGGGGCACACCCACGGCCAAAGAATTATTAGATCCTGTTCAATGGCCAAAAGTATATTCGCAACGTACTGATATTCAAGAAAATAGTTTTAAGGGAATGATTGCGCATGGTGGGCTTAATGTGAACTTTGGAACAAAAAAGATCATTATGCCAGACAGACATCAGGAACGAAAAAAGGAGAAACTGGAGGAGAAATTAGCATCCATAAACGGAAGAATTAAAGCCAAAAAGGAAAATGTAAAGGGTCAAGAGAATAAAGTGAAAGATTCCCAAGACAAGGGCCACGAAAAACGCCTTGAACAACGTCAAGAAAATTTATCAAAAATGCAAGCAGAATTGGAAACTACAAAAAATAAAAAAAAGGATATAGCTGATAGAATAGAAGCCTTGGGCCCTGCCAAACAAAGACAGGATCGTGATTTTCGCAAACAACTTATTATGACCTTTCGCACGTTATTGTTAGAGAATTTGCTCAAACTGTTTTTGCTAACTTTACATGAGAAAATAGATATCAAGTTAAGTTTGGAAAGTCTGATATCATTGTTGTTTAAACGCAGTGGGGCGGTCATGCAGACATGTACTCAAATCATATATTGGTTCAACACAGAGGGACTATCCAAATCTTATAAAAAAATATTAAAGAAGATAATTGAAGGAATTAACACCTTGAATTTGAGTCGTGAAGGACGACTTATTCAAGTTCGTCTGAGAGAGGCCCCCGGTTAGCAGCTCCGGAAAAAACCGAATGTCCAATTTCTTAAAGACTGTTAGAACCCTGTAGAAATAAATAAATATTTTATTAAATCACTAAATAACCAGCCAAAAGGTAGCATACTACGAGAAAAATATTTTTATCCCTCAAATTTTTTGTTATTTTTTTAATTGGATCGATATTTTTTTCCTGCTTTTCAGGGCTCTCTTTTGCTCAATCGAGTATTAAATTTAAAGAAGTTTATTTAAACTTAGAAAACCACCTCCTCTGGAGGTGGTCAGAGATAATCGGCTCTGCCTTTAACAATGAGTGAGGCATACATCCAACGGTCTCATTGTTAAAACCCTGGCGACCAGGAAGGACAGGTAAAGAAGGAGCTTTTGCAGCAGAGAACCCGCCGCTTGCGACGGACAACACACATCTGACCTTTCAAAGATTCTGATTTATTTGTATCAAGCCTGGGCGGTTCAATAAGCGTCGTTGGATCGTGGGAAGTCGTGGACGAGAGGCGATAGTGATACTGTTAAGGAGCCGAGATAGCGTTGTAAGGAGAAGAAGAAACCAGAAGCCCAACGGGGGATGTACGAATTCCATGAAGGGATACCAATTAGATCCTAATCTGATAGGTCAGGTAGTTATCCGGTTTCAGGGAAATATATATATATATCACTTGCAACCCGGTAATCTTTAATTTGAGTGAAATCACGGAGTAAGAGAGTGAAACATAGAGATGTTTTAGAAAGAGTCTATGAACCCGGGCGCCTGTGGACGGCATGGCAACAGGTAAAAGAAAATGCCGGGGCAGCGGGAATAGACAAAATGACAAGAAGTTTGAGTGCCGACAGCGAGAGTTGCTACAGCTCATACATGAGAAGGTAAAGGCTGATATTTACCTTTTTAGACCTGCCCGAAGAGCACTGATTCCAAAAGAGGGATCAAAGACGAAGATGAGGAAATTGGGAATCCCTGTGGTGATGGACAGAATCGTTGGTCTGAGCATCAGTTTAGTATTTATGGAGATATTTATGTAATTATTTTTCTGAAAATCTATAGAGGCCCATAAGACATTAATCCATAATTTTGAATATGAAAACACCGGTAAAGACGCATTAACGATCACTGAAGTTAAGTCAAGTTGTACCTGCCGCGGTAAAAACCCGGCAGGTAGGGATCCGGCAACCTTATAATTTTCCATGAAAGGCAGGCTATTAAAATAGGACTATAAAAACCACAGGGAGGCCCTCTCTGATAGAAGAAAATATCTATAAGGAGGAGAAAAAAATGGGAAAGAAATCGGCGGTTTTATTAACCATCCTATTAATAATGATTCAGGCGTTGATATTTACCAATCTTAACAAACTACGGGCAAACGATGATGAAATCCTGGCAGAGATTAATGGAGAAAAGATAACCATGTCCGAATTTAAGGGATTGGCAAAAGAAATGTGGAAGAACATATCCCGGAAAGAAGACAAGAAAGTTTTTTTGAACGAGGCTATTGAAGCCCGTATAGTCGCCTCAAAGGCAAGAGAGATTGGGCTGCACAATGATCCGGATATAAAGGAAGAATTGGAAACTATCAGGGCGCGGCAACTCATGTTTTATTTGCGTAATAGAATAAAAGAGCAGATTGCCGAGCAGATTGCCGGCAAGGATTTCATCCCCGAATACGGCAGGCAAAAGGTCCGCTTTGGTGAGATTGTGGTTCAAAGCAGGCCGGAAGCTGAAGAAATCTTAAGAGATCTATTAAAGGGCGCCAATTTTGAAAAATTGGCCCAAGAGAGGTCTATTAATATATATTCAAAAAATGGAGGGGACATCGGTTTTGTCATCATGGGGAAAGGCACATTTTTGGAACAAGTTGAAAACATTATATTTAAATTAGCCAATGGGCAGATTAGCGAGATATTGAAAACGAGAGAAGGGTATGCGATTTTCAAAGCTATGGAGAGGAAAGATTTTACACAAAAGGACAGGGGAGAGTTAATAGCGGCCCTGAAAAAAAAATTAATGAGAGAAAAAAAGCGTATGCAAAGGGAGAGGCTTCGTTCTCAGGCCAAAATTACCATATTTTCAGATAATATCAAAAAAATTCAGCAAATGGAGAAGTTCGCCCCTGATGATGACCTTCTGCAGATGGAATTGGTCAATGTAAACGGGACCATTTTACGATTGGAAGATCTGCTGCGGGCATCGAATAATAAGACCCTAAATGGCCTAAAATCACGCGACTTTTACAATCCGGGTGTATTGGAAAATATGATTAAACCTAATATCGAATATACACTCATGGTCAATGAGGCCGTGAGAATCGGGCTGGATAATGACCCTAAGTTAAAAAAGCATCTCAAAATCTGTGAAGATTCCATGCTGGCCATAAAATATGTCGAGGAGGTGTTGTTCAAAGAGGTAACCTGTTTAGATGAAGAAATCAAAAAATTCTATGAGGAATACAAGGATGGGCCTGAGTATAAAAACATGCCTGAATATGTGCATGCGCGGCATTTAGTAGTGGATGATGAGGACCTGGCCCAAGAGATATTGAAGCAATTAAAAGATGGTGCGGATTTTACCGAAATGGCCCGAAAGTACACTATGGGCAGAAAGAAGCCTGGTTTCCCTGCCGGCGATTTTGGTTATATTAAACGAAGCGGCCGGGTAGAGATGACTGAAATTGAAAAAGCTGCCTTGTTTAGTCTCTCCATAGGGGAAGTTAAAATGATTGAAATGGTTTTCCCCAGAGGCAATTATGTATTATACAGTATTGTTAAGGCCGAAGATAAGATAAATAGGGGATCTAATGGTTATAATGAAATTAAGGGACTGATGAAATTCAAATTATTAGAGAAAAAAAGAGAAGAAAAAAAAGCGGATTTTATCGCTCAATTAAGGTCTGAAGCTGATATTAAGATACATCTTCTGTAATCGGCTGATTTTGTAAAAACCTCTATTTGATCATATTTATTATACAATTTTATTATACAATCATAAATTCCTGATTAAATAACCAACCAAAAGGTGGCATACCATGAGAAAAATATTTTTAGCCCTAAAATTATTTATTATTTTATTAATCGGATCGGCATTTTTTTTCTGCTGTTCCGGACTGCCTTTTGCTCAATCGAGTATTAAATTTAAAGAAATTTATTATGATTTTGGTGAAATAGAAGCAATTGTGCCGGTAGTCCATAATTTTGAATTTAAAAACGCTGGCAGCGAGGCATTAACAATAATCAGAGTTAAGTCAACTTGCGGCTGTTTGGTTACAAATCTGTCAGGGGAAAATTTCCAACCCGGTGAGGAAGGTGAAATAGAGGTTTCCTTCGAACCTGAGCATACGGAAGGCCTGCAAGCAAAAAGCATCTATGTGCACTCCAATGATCCGGACTTTCCCATAATTAAATTGACCGTGCGGGCAGTGATGGTGGGGGCGGCCGAGACCGGCAAGACCCATCCTTTGAATGTCCTTTTGGTGACCTTTGGTACAACCCGCGCAGATCATATCGGCTGTTATGGATATAAAAAGATAAAGACCCCCAATATCGATCGCCTAGCAAGAGAAGGGTGCCTTTTTGAGAAGGCCTTCACGCCTGTGCCCATTACCTTTCCGGCCCATGCATCCATGTTGACCGGTCTTTATCCCCTGGCGCACGGGGTCCGAAACAACGGTTGGTTTGGTTCCCATGCCCTTTCCGGGGCCATTGTCACGCTTCCCGAATTGCTCAAGGATCAGGGTTACAAAACAGCCGCCTTTATCTCTACATATGTCCTGGACAGGCGCTTTGGGTTGGATCAGGGATTCGATATATATGACGACAATAACCTTAGCATCAATGATGCAGAGTTTGGCCATTTGGAAAGACGCGCCGAGCCGGTAACGCGGGCGGCCATGAAGTGGCTGGAAGGGATTGAAAAGGAGAAGTTTTTTCTCTGGGTCAACTATTATGACCCCCATGATCCATGGAGGGCGCCTCCTCCTTTTTCAGAAGAATATGCAGACAATCCTTATGATGGAGAGATTGCCTATGCGGATTATTGGCTTGGAAAATTGTTGGATAAAATTGAGGAACTCAACTTGAGGGAAACCACCCTTATCGTATTTGCCGCTGATCATGGGGAAGGCCTTGGAGATCATCATGAAAGGACGCACGGCATCTTTCTATATGAATATGCCTTATGGGTGCCCTTGATCTTCAGCCACCCCCGTCTTTTGCCGAAATCTAAAGGCATATCATCCCTGGTGCGCTTGATTGATATTTCCCCAACCATATTGGAGGTAATGGGCTGTAAAATACCTGAAAATATGCAGGGGGTTTCTTTATTGCCTTTGATGGAGGGAAAAGAAAAGAATTTAAACCTTGATCTTTACTGCGAAACCATTTATCCAAAATCCAGCCATAACTGGAGTCCTCTGGAAGGGTTGAGGACGGAGACCTGGAAATATATTTTTGCACCTATAAAGGAGTTATACCGTGTGGATAAAGATCCGCAGGAAAAGCGAAATCTATTTGAGAAGCGCAAGGATCGGTCTGCAAGAATGGATAAAAGGCTTGCCGAATTAAAAAAAGAGATCATGCCTGAAGTACCGGTTTCTACAGAAATAGCAATGGATGAGGAAACAAGGGAAAAGCTGAGAAGCCTTGGCTATGTTTGGGCGCCCTCAATAGAAAAAGGAAGCAAGTATCCTGATCCCAAAGAAAAAATATATGTTCTGGAATATCTGAACAAAGCATCAACCTATATAGAAGAATCTCAATATGAGGAGGCCCTTCCGCTTTTAAAAAAAGTATTGGCGCTTGATCCGGAGAATACGGCAGCTTATGTTCTTCTGGGGCTAATATATGTGGTGCGCAATGAAGAAGAAAAGTCTGTCGAGGCCTTTGAGCAGGCTGTTAGACTGGCCCCTGATGATCTGAAGCTATATACAATGCTTGGTGAAGCCGATATGAAAGCCGGGTGCTATAAAGAGGGATTGGCTACCTTTAAAAAGGCTTTAGAGCTTGAACCCGCGTGCAAAGAGGCCTATCTCAATATGGGGCACTACTATTTCCAAAATAAAAAATGGGCAAAAGCCAAGGACTTATTTCAGAAGGTTTTAGAAGTGGACCCTGAAGAGGGAACGGCGCATGATTATATGTCTAAGATTTATTGGAGGCTTGGAGATTATGACAAAATCGAATCTGAGGCAGAGGCTGTGCTGAAAAAAAATCCAAATAACAAAAAGGCCCTGTCTAGTTTGTTGAACCTGGGAGGTATGTATCAAGTTACCCAGCAGAACAAGGCTGCTCAGGATGTGCTGGAGAAGGTCATTGGAATAAAACCCGGTTTTGGCCGAGCCCATTATTGTCTTGGGCTGGTCTATTTTCAGGAAAACAGGCTTCCGGATGCCTTGGAGTCCTTTAAAAGGGCCATAAAATACGACCCGAAAATCGCTGAAGCGCATTATAATCTGGGGCTTATATATAAAGAACAAAATGATTTGCAGAAGGCTGTTAAAGAATATCAGGCTACCCTAGATATCAATCCCCATTATGTCAAGGCAAAGCGTAGGCTTCAGAAGCTCCAGCCTATGATTCAAGGGAGTGAGCTATAATGAGCATGTACGTTTGCCGTGTCTATTTCTTTTTTTAAATTATGACATAAATTGCGCAATGTGGGTGTAATAGGTATAGTTTTTGCATTACAAAGTTTCGTAATAATAAAAATAAATCATCGTCTATAAGATATAATTACATAGTTGATTTTTAATTTTTGTGTTATTTATTTACTTCAGGTTCATGCAAGTTTGAAAGAACGGTAATGATCAGGAAGTTTTTCAACATATGCTCCGCATAATGGTTTTTATATAAAATCATTAATGGTGGAGCTAAAATATAGGGAGATAAGATAATATGAAAAGTTAAATGCCGTAGATGAATTATAGCCTGTACCATATGACTTAACTGTATTTATTTATCCTTTGATTTGTCGCAAAAGGATTGTAAGGTCAAATTTTCCTGCAAGGTCATATGGTACAGGCCATAGTTCATTATTAGCGCGTGGTAATATAATAATTGATAACTTAACAATTTATTCCGAGCAATCGGAGAAGAAAAAAAGAGGTTAAGAAAATATGTTTTGTATAAAAAATATGTCTTATAAAAAGTTAGCTAAATGCGGGGTCTTTTCATCAATTATCTTTTTTAGTCTTTTCATCTTCTGCAATTTCGGCAATGCACAATATATTGCGCCATATATAGGTCCTGATCCTGTAACTGATTGGGATCCAAGTTTTATGCCAACTCCCGGTGTCTATACTCGTGTTAGCCCAACCGGACAGGTATTAAGTATTAATATCCCGGCGCTTGATACGAGGCCGACGCGCGGGCCGGCCCCCGGTGATTATATTACCCCTTGGGGTTTTTTCCCAAATTATGAAAATCGTTCGCTTTTGGCAGCTGCCGGTATGTATGGCCCCGGCAGTATTTACGTAGACTACAATTGGGACGGCAGTTTATCCGGCGGTTATGGTAACAGTTTATACGGCGGGTACGGCGGTAATTTATACGGCGGGTATGGCGGTAATTTATACGGCGGTTATGGCGGCAGTTTATACGGCGGTTTATACGGCGGTTATGGCGGCAGTTTATACGGCGGTTTTGGCGGCGGTTATGGCGGCAGTTTATACGGCGGTTTATACGGCGGTTATGGCGGCAGTTTATACGGCGGTTTATACGGCGGTTATGGCGGCAGTTTATACGGCGGTTTATACGGCGGTTTATACGGCGGTTTTGGCGGGGGCGGGCTATGGTAGCCAAATCCATGTAAATTTGTTGATTTTTTTGTTCATTAATTGGCATCCTTCATTACAGACAAAAAGTAGTTGACAAGAAAAATGTAAACTGAAAAATAAAGGATGCCCATTAATTATTTTTGAATATTTGAATAAACAATAAGGCAATTGGGGGATTATGCAAGCCTATAAAAGGGTGTTAAAACAAGGTCAAAAATTATAGGCTCATACCACCTTATTTGTGATTTTGAGCAAAAATCGACAATTAATTTTTGATTTGTCCGTTTTAGTTAAGTAATATTTATCTTGCCTGTTCTGTTTAACCCTTTAATAATCCTTTTTGAAGGCGGGTCTTTTTTTATCAGCAAGACCTTTTCCTTAACAGCTAACCGGGCAATAATTTTTAAAGGCTAATTCTTCAAGTCTTCAATAAGAGCAACCTCTCTGTTGATGCAATTAATAAAATTGGATTTTACTTATTGAACAGCAACCAATTGCATTTGTTTACTTTTGGGCTTCTTTTTCCTGCGTGTTCCTGCCATCTCCAATAGTAACGTTGTGATGATGGTAAAACTACACCTGGCCAACAAACTATGCTGGCTCCTTACTCGGACTTTTTCAAGCCCTTCCCGGTTTTTTAATAGATTAAAGGGGCGTTCGGCGTGCTTGCGAATCTCTACTGTTTTCTGTACATGCTCTGTGTCATAAGGAATTCTAATACCCATTGAGGTAAAGTCCGGTTCCACAGGAAGAATGAAAAGTATGCGCATGTTTATGGAAAAATATCAGGTACGC
>DAOURK010000133.1 GCA_030625085.1 Pseudomonadota bacterium | reverse complement strand
GATCCCTGTGGCCTTATAGGCGCTCCATCTGTGAACACCATCCAATATGCGGTATTTGCCGGGTCTTTCCGGATGAGGCTGCACCTCGATGGGATCAAAGGGGAAATTATCCCTCATATTTTCGGCAAATATCCCGACGCGTTTATGATCAATCCTCTCTCTGGGGTAAATACTTTCATCCAGAACAATGTCCGAGAGAGCTATTTTCTTCGTTTGTTTTTCCATAGCCTACAATAACTGTACCCGTATTTTCCCCGCACCTTTCAACATCTGTTGTATTTCCACAGGAAGATAAATTTGATGGTTCCCAGTAATTGGCAACCGTCCAATGTATGCTTCGCCAGTCGTTAAATTCAATATCTGCACAGACACCTTCTGCTTTACTTCAGTGCTGATCCCCTCTTTGGCAGCAAGCTCTCTTTGCTCCTTGGGAATATTAATTTGTTCTTCATATCCATCTTCTGAGATTTCTCATTCCATTAACATATCTACCACTCCTTTTCTAAAAACTCGTTAAACTAAAACAAGGCGTGCTTATGTTATACTTAATAGGATTATAAAATAGTTAAAATTATAATGATAATTTATTAATCTTTTAAATCCTACCCTCTATTTCGGCTGTTAATGTGCTTACAATCGGATGATTGGATGATCTGGATTTCTATGGATTTTTCAATGGTGATCAATCCCATCCCATTGTTTAACGAAGATAGAACAAAACCAGTTATCATTTCGAAAATAATAGAAAAAGTGACGTGAAAAATTATTGAAGAGCTGGCTGGTAATCGCAAAATTTCTGGTGGTTATTTACCTGACTTTAGCATTAGAAAGCCCAGACTGGTGATATTTTGCCCTTTATTTAAGGATATTCAATACTCGGATTTTTGCTGTTCACCTATCAATACGCTGGGTCACGCGCCGCATATTATTATTTGGTAAATTCTGAATAAATATTTTTATTTGACAATGATAAAATTTTTATCTATAATTTTATTTAGTTAAAAGAATTTTTTTATTATTAACATAATGTTGCTTAATGGAATACTAATAGTATATTATTGATAAAATTATTATACGTTATATATAAAAATAAAATAATAACAATATTTAATAAAAAAGCACCCTTACAAAAAGAGAAATTGCGATAATAATGCAAAGATTGGCCCAAAAAGTTTGCCGGATTTCTTATCCAGGCAGGGATTTAAAAGGATTAGAAAAAGTATATCGAAGTAACTAATACAGTAATCTATACTAAATACATAATTTTCTTTTTATTTTATTTCAATAACTCTCCTATCAGATCAAATGATCATGTATTTACAAGATAACAACCTTCAAAAGCTAAATTACCGCAAGACTGTATTGATATTATTTATTAATCTTATAGTTTTATTTCTATTTAACTGTATCAATGCTTATTGTAATGAGGATGATTTGGTAAAAGGCAGTGGTGATGCTATTTACTATATTCATAATAATGAAAGAATCGGAATTCCAGATCCTGATACATTTACACTACTTGGTTTTAAATGGAGTGATGTAATAACTTTAACTGATGCACAACTGGCATTAATCTCTGAGGGGCAAGCACTATCATCCTTAACTGATGGGGTAGCCATAAGACGAAATCAAGCGCTAGAAGTATCACTTATTTCAGGGGGGCAAAGGAAGCCGGTGCCTGATGAGGAAACCTTGATATATTATGGCGGCAACCCTGCTACAGTAATTTCACTTGATGCAGTATTTTTTGATCTAATAAGTTTAGGGACAGCTTATGAGTCGATAGTGCAGTTGGCAGAAGGGGATGTAGTCCACCAAATAGGTGATCTAACGGTTTATTACATTCACAATGGACAAAGGACAGGGATACCGGATCAGGCCACTTTGAATATTTTAGGTTTTACTTTAGATGATGTTCAAAGTGTTGCTGAAGCAGTGATAACAAAATATCCAATTGCCGATAGTCTGTCATCCTTAACCGATGGGGTAGCCATAAGGCGAAATCTAGCGCTTGAAGTATCACTCATTTCAGGGGGGCAAAGAAAGCCGGTTCCTGATGAGGAAACCTTGATATATTATGGCGGCAACCCTGATACAGTAATTTCACTCGATGCGGTATTTTTTGATCTAATTACTGTAGGAGAAGCCTATCCAACTGTAAAGGTGCCGATCGCAGAAAATGATTTAATTCGCATGACAGGGGATCTCACTGTTTACTATATTCAGAATGGGCAAAGGAGAGGCATACCGGGTGAGACCTTTGATCTATTGCACTTTTCCCAAAATAATGTAAAAGAAATCACCCAGACGCAAATGAACACGATTACTTTGGGCACATCACTTCCCTCATTAGTTAATGACACAGCAATAAATCGTGATGGTGCACTTGAGGTATCAATCATAAAAGATGGTGCGAGAAAGCCAGTGCCTGATGAGGAAACTTTGGAGTCCTTGGGTATAAGTCTTGGCGATGTGCTTCCACTGGACGGGGTGTTTTTCGACCTAATCACTGTAGGAGTGGCCTATCCATCTGCAAAGGTGCCGATCGCAGAAAATGATTTAATACGTATGACAGGTGATCTTACTGTTTACTATATCCAGAATGGGCAAAGGAGAGGAATCCCTGGTGAGACCTTTGTTCTATTGCATTTTTCTCAGAGTAATGTAAAAGAAATAACCCAAACCCAAATGAACACGATCTCCTTAGGTACTGCATTACCTTCCCTAATTGATGACACGGCGATTCGGCGGGATGATACCGGAATTGAGGTATCAATCATAAAAGATGGTGTGAGAAAGCCAGTGCCTGATGAGGAGACTTTGGAGTCCTTGGGTATAAGTCTTGGCGTTGTGCTTGCACTGGACGGGGTATTTTTCGTCCTAATTACTGTAGGAGTTGCCTATCCATCTGCAAAGGTGCCTATAGCAGAAAACGATTTAATACGTATGACAGGGGATCTCACTGTTTACTATATTCAGAATGGGCAAAGGAGAGGAATCCCTGGTGAGACCTTTGTTCTATTGCATTTTTCTCAGAGTAATGTAAAAGAAATAACCCAAACCCAAATGAATACGATCTCCTTGGGTGCATCACTGCTTTCTTTAAGTGATGGCACAGCCATACGGCGGGATGATACCGGAATTGAGGTATCAATCATAAAAGATGGTGTGAGAAAGCCAGTGCCTGATGAGGAAAGTTTGGAGTCCTTGGGTAAGAGTCCTGGCGATGTGCTTCCACTTGACGGGGTATTTTTCGACCTAATTACTGTAGGAGTAGCCTATCCATCTGCAAAGGTGCCTATAGCAGAAAATGATTTAATACGCATGCCAGGTGATCTAACTGTTTACTATATTCAGAATGGGCAAAGGAGAGGCATACCGGGTGAGACCTTTGATCTATTAAACTTTTCCCAGGGTAATGTGAAAGAAATCACCCAAACCCAAATGAATACGATCTCCTTGGGCACTGCATTACCTTCTTTAATTGATGGCACAGCCATACGGCTTGGTGATAGCGGGCATGAGGTATCAATCATCGAGGCAGGAAAGCGGAGACCAGTGCCTGATGAGGCAACCCTGGCCAATTGGTGTGGCAGCCCTTGTGATGTCATTCCCCTGGAAGCAGTATTTTTTGATCGAATCACCCTAGGGGAGGCGTATGTGCCAATTACAGAGACCATTCCGACAATAATTTCCGTCACTCCTCATACCTTCATACCATCTCAAATTACATTAACCATTACAGGGAAAAAGTTTGATGATGGTTGCATTGATGAAATTTATAATGAAAACCATCATCTGGTTTATTCTGGAATAAACAATGGTGGATTGTACAGTAGGAGTGATACACAGCTTATTATTCAAGAAAACCTCTCTTCCTTATCTCCGGGAAATTATAGCCTTTATGTAAAAAATTCAACCGGTCAAAAATCGAATAGCCACAGTCTTTCTATAAAATCTCCATTCACAGAAGGTGTACTTATACGTGGGCCTGGTGATCCAACAGTTTATTATGTTCATAATGGTAAAAGAATCGGTATTCCAGATCCCGAGACGTTCGATCTTTTGCATTTTGACTGGACAAAAGTTATTGATTTACCGGACATTACTAATATCCCAAAAGGGGTTGATTTAAAGCCGTTAGGCGAATCTTGTGCAATTAAAAGTAATGGGGAAATGGAGATTTCGATTATTAAGTCGGGGAAAAGAAGACCGGTGCCTGATCCGGAAACATTGGCTGTTTATTGGGGCAAATCATTTGATGAAGTAATATCTCTTGATCCGGTATTTCTTGATAAAATTTGGTTAGGCACGCCCTATACATCAGTGCTTTTATCACCTCCTCCTAAAATTTCTTCCATCAGCCATCCTAAAACTTTGCCTCATATCATTACCCTAACTATCAAGGGGGAAAAATTTGACAATGCTTGTACTGATGAGATCTATGATGAAAACGGCCAATTAGTCTATTCCGGGATAGGGGCCGGCTCAACAGTGGTGAGAACAGAACATCAACTTGTTATTCAAAATGAGGATCTATCAGGGTTAGGCCCCGGTAATTATATGCTTTATATTAAGAATTCTAATGGCCAACAATCAAACGGTAAGGGTGTAGTCATTCTTCATGAGCTCGCAGAAGGCGACTTGGTAAGGGGAAGCGGCCCAACTATATTTTTTATTCACAATGGTAAGAAAATTGGTATACCTGATGAAACTACGCTTGGCATTTTAGGATTTAATATGGATGAGGTAATAGAAATTCCTGATACCGAATTAGCAGAAGATAATTTGCCCTTATCAGATATAACCATTCCAGTATTAAAAAACGACGATGTAATTCGTAATTTAGCTGACCCTACCCAAGTAGACGTAATTCAGAACAAGAAAAGAATGGGAATTCCCAATGAAAATATATTGAGAGTGAGTTTGCATAAGGGGCAAGATGATGTTATTTCTCTGGACTCAATCTTATATAACCGAATTGCCTGGGGAGGAGTTTATCAACCTCACACATCATCAAACCCCAGTGAACCGTCCTCCAGCGCATTAGGGGAGGACAGATTATCTGCCAAAGAATCTGACCCGGTAAATATTGCCACCGGTAATTATACGTATGAGTGCGCAGATCTGGTGATTCCCGGACGGGGGTTCCCCTTTAAATTCCACAGGACCTACAACTCTGCAGATTCCTATTCCGGCCCATTTGGGCAAGGATGGACACATTCTTACAACATCTTTCTAACTCAGACCTTTATTAAAAAAGTAGAAAAGTCTCTCGTCATAAAATGGGGAGATGGCCGTGAAGATTTCTATGATTATATTGATGACAATTATATTTCACCATATGGTCCATATGACATTATAGAAAAAATAGATACTATCTTTACTGTAACCAAACAGAACCAGACCAAATATTCCTTCGAACAGGCAAACAGTATATCTTTTAATGAAAATGATCCCAATGCCACAGAGTTAATCTATTGGAGGTTATCCCGGCTTAGTGACCAAAATGACAACTCCATAACCTTCACCTATGATCAGGAAACAGGGAATCTAATCCTTATTACTGATACAGTTGGTCGCCAGATCACCCTTTCTTATGATGCCAAAGGTGACCATGTTGAAATGATTGCAGATCCTATAGGGAGGGAACTCAGATATTCCTATAGGGGCCTTCATCTGATAACGTTTACAGATGCTAGAAATTTCATTCATACTTATAATTACAATGATTTTGGGTATCTTTCTTCCATGGTCGATCCCAATAATATAACGTTTGTTATTAATCAATATAATGATAATGGGAAAGTTATTTTCCAGGACAATGCCCACTGGCACCAAACGGCCTTTTCTTATGATGAAAGTTCAAAAACAACAGTGGTAAAAGATCCTCTCAGAAATGAAACCACTTATGTGCATGATGAGAGAAATAGATTAATCAAAAAGGACAATTCACTGGGAAAATATGAATCTTTTACCTATGATGATCAAGATAATATAACCAGTAAAATCGATTATGAAGGGAATGTTTTTTCTTATACATACGATTCTGCAGGCAACCTCACATCACAAACCGATCCTTTCAATCATACCTCACACTTCGAATATGATAACTTGAATAATCCCATTAAAGTGACGGATAAATTAGAAAATGTAGCGTGTTACACTTATGATACTCATGGGAATTTAACCAATACCCTCAGTCCCTTAGGCCATAATGAAGTGATTCAGTATGACAATTCTGGAAATCCTCTTTCAATCATAGATAAAAATGGGAATACTACTTTTTATTCTTATGACGCCCAAGGAAACTTAATTCAGGCTAAAGATCCTCTTGGAGGAATTAGCGAATACACGTACGATGAAGTAGGAAGAATGATTTCACAGACTGATGCAAATGGGCATACAATCCTCTTTTCTTATGATGAAAATAATAATCTTGTATCAGTCACTGATCCATTGGGAAATGCGGTGCGTTATGAATATGATTGCAATAATAAAAAAACAGCTATGATTGATCCCAAGGGCAATAAGTCCGAATATGCCTATGATGCCTATGGAATGATTGTATCTTTAACAGATCCACTGGGAAACATACAAAGTTATCAATACGATGAATTGATGCGGAAGATAAAAGAAATTGATCCCAGAGGAAACAACATCACCTATACTTATGACAGCGTCGGTAATAGAATCAAAATTACCGATGCTTTAGGCAATAGTAAAGAATATACTTTCGATGCCAATGGAAACATTACTTCCGAAACAAATCCATTAGGAAATAAGACTATCTTCTCCTATGATTCCCTTAATAGGCCTTTAGCTATTACTGATCCCCTTGGAAATGCGATAAGCAAAAACTACGATGCCCTGGGGAGAATAATAAAAGATATTGATGCGAAAGGGGAAATTACCGCCTATGGCTATGATCCCCTGGATCGACCTCTTACCACCACTGATGCTCAAAACCAAGCAATTACTTATGAATACGATGCCGTGGGGAATAGAATTTCTTTAACTGATACGAACGGCCGAGTCACCACCTTTGCGTATGATAAAGCTAACCGGTTGATCACACAAACAGATCCTCTGGGAAATAGTTATCATTATGAATATGATCTTAAAGGAAATACAACAATGGTGCAGGCCGGTAACGGAGATCAGCGCCGCTATAGCTATGATGATGCAGCCCGTTTAATTGCCATATTGTATCCTGACTCTTCACAAGTGACTTACCATTATGATGAAAATGGCAATCTAATGCAAATGGATGATGCATTAGGGACTTCCTCGCTTGTTTATGATGAATTGGACAGAATGACCCAGCATACTGACAGTGATAATAAAGCAGTCCAATATGAATACGATGCATCCGGAAATACCTGTTTAATAACCTACCCGGATGGGAAAAAAGTGCAGTACGCTTATGATGCCTTAAACCGGATGATTTCAGTAATTGATTGGTTAGGCAATGAAACCAATTACTCTTATGATAGCGCTGGTAACCTATGCACAACAACCTACCCTAATGGAACGGTTATGACGTATGTTTTCGATTCCGCCGGTCGAATTACTGGACTGGCTAATGAAGCCCCGGACAAGTCTGTTATTGCCGGCTATTCCTATACCCTGGATAAAGTAGGGAATATTATAAATTCGGTCTCGAATGAATGCCTTAATCCCTTCTTGTCTGAAGAGGACACTCAATACACCTATGACACTGATAATCGACTTACTGCCTTTGAGGGGAAAAGCTGCTTGTATGATAAAAATGGGAATTTAATAAAAAAGGGCGATGACTCCTTTATCTACGATTATGAAAATCATCTCATACAAAGGACTATAAGTGGCGTTACCACTAGATATTTTTACGACGGCAAGGGACGAAGAAGGAAAAAGATCGTTAATGGAAAAGTAACCAAATATATTTTGGATATTAATTCCCCTTTATTTAAAGTGCTGGCGGAAACAAATGAATCAGGCGAAATTCAAAGCTATTATGTTTATGGAATCGGATTGATTTCAAAAATTACAGCGGATGGCCAGCCCTATTATTACCACTATAATTCATTGGGTAGCACCATAGCATTAACTGATGCTTCCGGGAGCATAACAGATAAATATGCTTATGATGATTTTGGCCGGATTGTGAACCAAGTGGGCATAACAGAGAATCCATTTAAATATGTGGGAAGATATGGTGTGATGGACGAGGGCAATGGATTATATTTCATGCGGGCCAGATATTATGATGCGACGGTGGGGAGGTTTTTGTCCCTTGACCCCATCGGGCTTGATGGCGGGGATTTGAATTTGTATAGCTATGTGGGGAATAACCCAATAAATTGGTTTGACCCTTGGGGATTGATTCGTTATAACAAGCCGCCGCCGGTTACTGTGCCTGTGTCCGGTAAAACGCTTGAAGCTTTACAATGTCTAGAAAGTTGCTTATGCACTAAAACAGGCAAAAATATCAATCTGTTAGTCACTGGCGGTGCTGAAAAAACTGGGCATTCCATAAATAGCCATCATTATATTGGCGAAGCTTGTGACCTTGCGGGACCAAAATACAATCCGATATCGAACAGTGATGTTATGGGTTGTGCAGGCAGTTGTGGCTTTGGCGCAGGCATGTTTGAGGATTGGCCTAACGATAGACGAGATCATTGGCATCTTCAATTAACACCTGGTAACGGTGTGCCTCCAATACCAAAGAAATAATAATTATATTATGACTTTAGGGTTAAAATGAAAACATATTTATTTATGTTAATAATAACGGTAAGTATGCTTCAGTTATTTTCATGCACCACTAATAAACGTATAGAACAGTTGAATTCTGCTGCGTTATTGCAAAATTATTTCCAAGATAGCTTAACTATTAAAACAGATGACAAGATGATTATTGAATATTGTCCTGATAATACGTGCGATGTTATGGCAATGGATGGACGAAATAATGAGAATATATTGGCTGACTTTGCATATTTATATCTGTTTTTTGGTTCAAATTATTCATACTTATTGGAATGGAAAAATAATGAAGATACTAAGCAGCATCTATTTTCAATTTTAAGAAAATACACTTCTGTAGAATGGGCCAAATTAGATGATAATAAAAAAGCGCAGCGCGTCTTAAATCAATTATCAAGTCAATATGGCATCACTGTTTCCTTTGTCCGCTATGACGAAGGTGCAAAGTATGCTGTACCAATTAATTTGGAAGACATAAAGTTTTAGAAACCTAAATGCTTATCACATGTCTTTTATATTAATATCAGAGTAATTTATTTGGTAATTAGATTCTTTTTTGATTATTTAGCATATTCAAAACATGAAAGAACTAAATTAAACAAAGGTAACTAAATGCCTAATAAATTTAAAATAACTGTAATATTTAATTTGTTGATTCCTTTATACTTCTTAGGAATCCAAAATGTATATGCCTTTACTACTGCCCACACATACGATTCCCTCAACCGCCTGATCAAAACTGAATACTCAAACGGCACCACAGTTACTTACAGCTATGATCCTATGGGCAATAGACTTAGGAAAACCGTCACCAGGCAGTTTCAGCCACTGGAAGTTGGAGAATCCGACGCTGATTATACCTCCATCCAGGCGGCTATTGATGAAGCTTATGATGGGGATACTATCTTAGTTAATGATGGGATTTAC
Source organism: Pseudomonadota bacterium (assembly GCA_030625085.1). Taxonomy (GTDB): domain Bacteria; phylum SZUA-182; class SZUA-182; order DTGQ01; family DTGQ01; genus DAOURK01. The sequence continues at coordinate 4,075 of DAOURK010000133.1, read as the reverse complement.
CCAGGAACTATTGACTTTATGGGCAAATCAATCACTGTAAAAAGTAAAAATGGGTATAAGCATACAATCCTCGATGGTGATGGATATGGCCCCGTTGTATCAATTACGGCAAAAACCTTTGGCAATTCACCCATATCTAATCCAACATTGGAAGGATTTACAATAAAAAATGGCGCAGGTGATTATGGCGGGGGAATTTATTGTGACACCAACACATCCCCTCTTATTACGAATAATAAAATAGTGGATAATTCCGCAGACTTTGGGGGTGGAATTTACTGTGAATCTAAATCTTCACCAACCATTACCCAAAATATTATTGCCCACAACACTGCCCTTTATCATGGGGCTGGGATTTATGCTGAGGCATCTGGCCTAATCTTGCAAAACAATACCATTTTTAAAAATTCTGCTGGGGAAAATGGCGGAGGTATTGCCGCCTATATAAATTCATCCATGTTACTCGTCAATAATACTTTTACCCAAAATACTGCCGTTGATTATGGGGCAGGCATCTATTCTGATGAGGCCTCAAATACTTCAATCATAAATACTATCCTTTGGAACGATGGTGTGGAATTGGCAGGGGTTGATCCCAATATAATCTCCTCTTCTAATATCAAGAATGAAGCGTTTGCCGGCAGTAACGGCAATATTTCACTAGACCCTCTTTTTATCAATCCGAATCAGGAAAATTTTCACCTTATGATGGATTCCCCTTGTCGTGATGCCGGTAATCCGGCAGCCCAGTATAATGACCGGGATGGTACCCCAAATGATATGGGCGCTGATGGAGGGCCATATGGGGCCCTTGATACGTTGATTCCCTATCTGGGAGACATTCAGGCCACCCCGCCAAGCGGTGCGCCGCCGTTGGATGTTTCTTTTGCTGCTGATACAAGTGATGAATGGGGCATTGCCAATTATGGTTGGGACTTTGATGATGCGGATGGAATTCAGACTGACAGCAATCAACGCGCACCGGTTCATACTTTTAATGAGACAGGCGGGTATCTGGTTACTGTAAAAGTAACTGACCATAACGGCTTTAGTAATACAGCTACTGTTATGATCACTGTTTCCGATCCCGGGGCCTTAAGCCCTACAGTTTCAGCAACTGCACTCCCTCAATATGGACACGCGCCATTATTAGTTGATTTTTCAGTAACTGCCCAGGATCAAGATGATGGGTATATTACAAATTATCAGTGGGATTATGATGGAAACGGGGCTTTTGATTGGGAAAGTGAGAGCACTGGAGATACAACATACACTTTTATTGCTCCAGGCGGGTATCAGGCCAAGATCTGTGTAGTTGATGATGTCGGTCTAAAGGATATGCAGCTTATTCCGATCACTGTAATCCCTGAAAGTTGTGTGGTCGAAAAAATGAAATCTGTAGATAAAGGGATGGCCTCAGAAATTGAAGTTACTGAGCCTGATAGTGCATTGAAAGGGGTTAAGATTACCATTCCACAACATGCCCTTCCGGAAGATACAATTATCACCATTTCAGAGATTCAGGAATGTCCGGCCCTACCACCAGACATTGCCGGCCTGGGCTTACCTATCGATTTTGGGCCTGATGGAATTCAATTCAGTGGGCCGGTAATGATTAGTATCCCTTATAGCCAGGATCAGCTTGTAGCGCAAGGAATATCCAATCCTGATGAATTAAAGCTTTATTATTATGATGCCACAACATCTTGTTGGGCGAATGTACCAATAAAACAGGTAGACAGAGATAACCAACTCATTATTGCTGAAATTGGACATTTTAGCATATTTCAATTAGGGTATATTACTGAAGGTGCCGCAACCCCTGAAAATAGTGAACAAGGAAATGAGAGTACGAGCGGTGGCGATCAAAGTGGCGGAGGCTCTTGTTTTATTAATATGATAAATCCATTGTTGTTGAAATAGCTATCCTATTTATAGCTCCTGATTTTGGGGCCATTGAGTAAATGATCTCCCCAGCAGGCTGGGGGGATCATTTATTTTGGGTTATAAAATTATTAATTTTCTTTTATTCCAAAATAGCAATTATTACTTACCGGGTATGTCAGTATATTGTTAATAAAGATATTTTCAGATTTAAAACCATTAAAATTTTACAAAATAGTTCTGATTATTACGAAAAAATAATTTTTTCAGAAAGTTGGAACAGATATTGACGAAAAGTATTGTAGGTTTAAGAAATCTGTATTATTATTTCATAAAATATGCAATATGGAATTAATCCTATAATTTATTTATATCCTATATAAATACTCAGAAATAGATGGCTAAACAGCAGAAAAAGAAAAAAAGTGAAAGAAAATTTTCTCAACTAAAGCTTGTGTCTGAATCGCAAGGGCAATCAAGTGCCGAATACCAAAATAATAAAATATTAAATAATTTTTATAACACACTCAAATCTGGCTGGCAGATGGGCCAATTACCTCTGTTTCTTTTTGGCGCCAAGGCTACCCCGATAGACATCGATCACCTCAAAATAGCAAATGAAATACTTAAAAATAAAAAAGATAAAAAAAATAAAAAAGATGATAACTCTTCTGTTGGTACCCGGTTTAAATTGGCACAATTATTTGGTGAGCTACAAAGGGATGAAGTGAAATGGAATAAATTTACCAGCGGATTTTTAAAAGATTTTACCAGCAAGAGGGGGGAATGGTACAAAAAAGAAAATCCTAATCCTTTTTATAGAAAAATATTAAATTATCTAAAAAAAAATATCGCCATTGCCTTAACACTTAACTTCGATGGGGCATTGCTTGAAGAACTGAGAAATGCTATTGATGGTTCAAAACCTATAGGGCTTTATGCTATTCAATCAGATAAGCAATTGAGATCGCTTGCTCTTGTTGACAAAGAAGATAAAATATTGCCTTGGGCACTTATCTTACGTGGGGATGTTTATCATGGTGTATGTAGGAACATTAGATGTACAAGCCATGGGCATCAAATTCCGATATATGAACTTTTTCACAATGATGAAAAAGCTGAGAATACGGCCAATGAGCTTCATGATAAAACTTCAAAAGATCATTCGAAAAAAGTGATAACACAAATGCCGGCATGCACTGATTGTGGTGAATTAATGGATTTAACTATCTCGTTCCCTGGGTTAGCTATTAAAGATGAGGAGATCCATGAAGTCCTTCGTGCCCTCTGGATAGTTTTAGGTGGACGTATTTCTTTAATTTGCTCTGTGGGATTTTCTGGCGATTCTGACCAGGAAATAGTTGATTTTCTTCTACGTGTTGCTAAAAGGTTAGATATTCCATGGTTTCACATCACGAAACCTAATGGAAATCCTGAACGGGCAGTCATAAAAGTTGGGAGTACCTATGACAATTTTCATCTTTTAACCGATGGCTGGGAAAAAATCTGCTACTCATTACCTGAAGAAGTTTCATACGAAGTTAAAAAAAATTCTGACAAAACTTATACTTATTCAGATCACCTTTGGATAAAAAATACAAGTGGAAGTGAGATCCACGTAACGGCGCAAATCTTAAAGCCAGGTTCCAAGCCAAAGATATCGACTTTTACCATTAAAAAGGAGATTTCTTCGGATTTAGAGTCTTTAATTAATGAGGAGGATGTCACGCAGGAATTTAATGTCCGTAAAACACTTACTTCTGCCTCTCAGTTATCTTTACAGACATACTGGTGGAATCCAGATAGTGACAAAAAACTTGATAAGCATACTCGTTTTCATCACTCTCTCGGTACTATGCGTGTAGCAAGGACATGGGCTGAATATTTAGATGAAATAGCTAAAAATAATTCAATGTTGCGGAAAACTTTAATTAAAGCTAATGATTCTGTTTTGTTGGAGGCAATTCAATGCGCTGCTTTACTTCATGATGTCGGGCACATGTCTTTTTCTCATGTTGTAGAGGATGTTTTTGAAGAATTGCATTGGTCGCTAGCGTAAGTTTACTAAAGCATATGGTATATAACCCCACAATATATTGATAATATAGGATTAAAATAGATTTTATATGTAGTCACAACAATTTCACTTTTGGAGGAATAATATTATCTGATATTTTTAAGATGCTTGCTA
>DAOURK010000199.1 GCA_030625085.1 Pseudomonadota bacterium | reverse complement strand
CATGGAAATATATGATAGCCTTTTTTCCCAGGAGGTGGAAAATCAATAAATGCTTGGAAAGTACTTCTTTAAAGTGCTAAAAACGATTAATTTATTTGCGATTTGAAATGTGTAAAAAGGAGGGATTTACTGAGTTTTGGTACCTACAAATATTACTTATCAAAGCTGGGTATGCAGGTAATAACCATGGCACTAAAACTCAATCGAAACTTCATCATCCCGGAACTAGCGAAATAATAAAAACTTTAACAAGACGAATTTTCTATCATAAAAATCACGAAAATCAGAACTAAGTACCTAACAAAAGCAGACAAAGAGTATAATGCCAATTTATCAAAACAACGGGTACGAATAGAGAATGTCAATAGGAGATGTAAAATATTTAGAATTACTAAAGAAACTTATCGAAATAAACATAAAAACTGTGGAAAAATATGGAATATAGTGGCTGGGTTAGTAAACTTACGTTACGCTGCTTGAGATTGCTTTTACTTTTAACAGATTTATGAAAGGATAACAAACTTTGAATGCCAAAAGAGAGGTTGAATTAGCTTCGCCGGCACTTTTATTATGCGCTGGTTTATGGTAACCCAAGATTTTTAAGCTATTTTAGCTTTGAAGCAAATACCCTTTGGGGAGGAATAAATAATTTAGTTAGGACCAGACTGAGCCCCTCAAAAATTTGGATTTCAAATTTTTTTAAAATAAAAAGGGGAAATATCTACTCTATTACGTCTATTATCTTGAGTCTATGGTTAATAAGCTAACTGTGTTAAATATTTGGATAAAAATAAAACATGTTATTGCTAAAAAACCTAACAATATATATAATATATATAAATGAATGTGCAAAACTTTTTATAAAAAAATTTTGTAATAGATTACGAAAAGCAAAAATTTACCACAAATAAATTATTTACTCTAAATTCAGTTTGTAATGTCATTTTAATCAGATACAATCATATAGGAGAAAAAAATGAAAAATCTAAAATTAAGCTTTTTTCTCATTTTATTATGTATTTCTCTTTTCTTATCACCAGGAAATTTGACTGCTCAATCAACCAAATCTTCGTTTATGCATATAAATTCAGAATATTACCCATTTATAGGTTGGAATGATTGGGCTATTAACAGCCCTTATTTAAGTTCCGCCCAATTATTCTCCCCCTTTAGCCTCTTTTATTGGAATACCAGCCAGTTACTCTTTCCCTTTAACCGTTCATCTTCAAGTTCAAGCCAGTTGGATTTGCTTTTTAACACACCTTATTTGGAAATCAATAGGAGTAATTCGCCATTTGTTGGTGCCAGTGCGAGTAATGGTTTATGGTATTGGCCGACTACTACTCCTTATTGGGCCTTTAGTTTGGGGAATCAGGCACTAATTTATGAATTATCAAATTCAGGTAATGCAGACATAAATACCCCGTCAGCTCAAGAGATTGATTTTTATCAACTATGGCAAAAGATCTCTGAAGCGGTTAAAGATGGCCTCCCCAGGACGGCTATAGAATATCTCAAGGAGATGGTCCCCCAGGCTATTGAAAGTGAAAAATATGGTCTGGCCATGAAGGGCATCTGTAAGCAGCTTGTGCTTGAGGCCAATATTCAAGGCAATAAACCTGAAGAAAAGATAACAAGGCTCACCGAAGAAATAGAAACGGCGCCTGAATTGCTGAAACCCCTATTAAATCTTGTTTTAGCTCAATGGTACTGGCATTATTATCAAAGTAATCGTTGGCGCTTTTCACAGCGTGATACTACGGCCGATATAATCGACACAGATTTCACTTCCTGGGACCTTCCAAGGCTCTTAGATAAAATAGATGGCCTTTACACTGAGGTGTTTTCCCATGAAGCGTTGCTAAAATCAACGTCCATGGAAATGTTCACTGATTTTTTTGAATTAGGCAGCCTTCCTTTATCCTATAGACCAACACTATTTGATTTTGCCGCTTTTTCAGCCGTTTCCTTTTATCAAGACGGTGATCAAGTGAGAAAAAGTCCTGAGGACGACTTTGAATTGGATGCAGAATCAGATGCTTTTGCTCCGGCAGAGATTTTTTTACAGTACTCCCCTGAAACAACAGATACCGAATCTCCTCTCCTCAAGGCTATGAAGCTTTACCAAAAGCTCTTGGATTTCCACATCAATGATCCCTCGAAAGAGGCCTTTTTCGATGCGAACATCAATCGGCTCATATTTGTTAAGGCCTATTCTTTTGGAGAGGAAAAATCCAATCGTTATATGACGCGACTGTCTGAGATTGCCGAAACCTGCCCGGTCACCTCCCTTTCAAGTCTGGCCTATTATTACTGGGCGAAGGAACTCTATAATCAAAATAATTACGTTGAAGCCCATGGGATTGCGCAAAAAGGAAAAGCAATGGATGCTGATTCCTATGGCGGGAAGATGTGCCAATCTCTCTTGTCTAAAATGGAAGCCAAAGAGATGAACCTCAAAAGTGAATACTCTATGACTTCCCTATTTCGTGAAGTAAGATTGGATTATAAAAATATTACCCACGTTAATTTTCGTATAGTAGTGGATCAATGGGATGATTTTCTTGAAGAGCGCCATGGATCACCATTATATATAAATAATACCAAATTTCAGGAACTTCTTCAAAAAACACCCATAGAAACATGGTCAGTTACCCTTGAACCAACGACGGATTACAAAGCCCGCTCTCAGACAATTGATTTACCTTCCCTTCAACCGGGGTACTACTGCTTGATTGCCTCGTGGCGAGAAGATTTTGCCGAGGAGGGGAAAAACGCCATAAATATCGTTTCCTTTTGGGTGACGGAGATAGCTATGGTAACCAAGAAAAGAGACGGTCTGCTTGAGTGTTTTATTCTCGACGCCCATCATGGAGCACCTATTGAAGGGGCTCAAGTAAAAGTCTTTCGCCAGGACGGGAATGGATACTATCAAGAGGAGTCTGTAAAGTGCACCGATGAGAATGGTTCATTTACCATTTTTCATAATTATTCTGGTGATATTGGTTATGGAACTATTGTCCTTTACGCCCGCTATAACAACTATGAATTACTGAGCCAGTCAATGTCCGGGTCATGGCCAAGAAGTGAACCTAATGAATTGCAAAAAACCATATTTTTTACTGACCGGTCAATTTATAGGCCAGGACAGGCGATTCGTTTCAAGGTACTGGCCATAAAAAGCAACCAATCAGGGGACACCTATGATTTCCTGCCAAATACTGGGCTTACAATTACGCTTAAGGATCGCAATTCCCAGGAAGTTGAACATTTAGATATGGTTACCAATGCCTTTGGCTCTGCCTCCGGCACATTTACCGCTCCTTCCGGGATACTTACCGGAGCAATGACTATAAGCTGTAGCCAACCGAGCGGGAGTACGAGTATTCGCGTAGAAGAATATAAAAGACCCAAATTCAAAGTGGTGCTTGATCCCCCGCCGGAAGAGGGCCGTTTGGATGAAGAGATTAAAGTTCCGGGATTGGCCATGGCTTATACCGGAGCCCCGATTGATGAAGCCAAGGTCTCTTATAGGGTAGTTCGTCAGGTACGCTATCCCTATTGGTGCTGGTGGTCACGATATCGATCTTCAGATTCCAGGGAAATAGCACACGGCTGCCTTACAACTGACGCAGAAGGCAAATTCATCATTCCTTTTATCGCCAGGCCCGATCGTTCTATCCCTGAATCAGACAACCCGACATTTATCTTCACTGTTTCCGTCGATGTTACCGACAACGCAGGAGAGACACGCTCAAGGAGCAAAAGCATCCATGTAGGCTATGTTTCCATGTCTTTGAATATTTCTGCCGGGGAATGGTTAACCAATGAGGGGCCGATACCATTCAGCGTCTCTGCCGCGACCTTAGATCAGCAACCCCTTACAACCAGCGGAACGATAACAATATATACCTTAAAACAGCCTCAAAGTCCGGTAAGGACATCCCTTCTGGGCTCCCCTTCAGGAACTGTTGATAAAATAGATCAATCCGACTGGGAAACCTGGCCGGAAGATGAAGCAATAACCGCAACCGGATTCGATACCTCTGAAGGAGCATCTCAGATCTCATTTACCCTTGATCCGGGGGTATACAAAGTAATAGCCACTGCTTATGATCATTATGGTGTGGAAGTTAAGGCTATGCTTCCCATAATGGTAATTGATCCTACGTCCTGCACATTTAACGTGCCTATTACCAATCTTGTAAAAGTGAAGTCCTCGACCATAGAGGTCGGCGATACCCTTGAAGCCATTTGGGGGACTGGGTATCAGGAAGGTCATGCCTTTGTCGAGATAGAACATAAAGGGAACATTGTACAAAAATATTGGACTGATGCGCAGAACACCCAGCAAAAAGTAGAATGGGCTGTCGGAGAAGAGCATAGAGGCGGATTTTTTGTGCATATCACTCAGCTGCATGATAACCGCGCCTACATCTCCAAAGAGCGTATATCAGTCCCCTGGTCAAATAAAAATCTTGAGGTAAGCTTCGCGTCCTTTCGATCAAAACTTGATCCCGGGGCTGAAGAAACCTGGACCATCCTAATCAAAGGCCCAAGTGCGGAAAATGTGGCCGCAGAATTGGCGGCTACCTTGTATGATGCCTCCCTTGATGCCTTTTTACCCCACAACTGGTCCGGGCTGGAGAGTATTTTTAGACAGGATTACAGCAGCCTCTCAACCAATTTTGCCAATAGGGTAAGTTATACTAAAAGTCGCGTATACTGTTGGTTACCTTATATTCGAGATTACAGCAGGACCTATACCCAGTTTCCCGACGACGTCCTTCGGAATTATTTTAATCCCGGCTCTCCATATTATGGCTTATGGGGCTCCTACGGCTCTTATGGCGCTTATGGCGCTTATGGTATTGGCTTAAACGGCTTAGACAGTACGACAATCTCAAGCGGCGTTTTTTATAATCACGCCCCGTCTATGCTCTCATCAGATACATTGGAGGGATTGTCAGGTACATATGACTCAACGAAAATGACCGGATATGAATATGGAGGAGAAGAACTCACTTCACCAACAGAGGAGATAGATCTTTCTCAGGTGCCGACAAGAACGAATTTTAATGAAACAGCCTTCTTTATGCCCCAATTGCTCACAGATGAAAATGGGCAGGTTTCTATAACCTTCACCATACCTGAAGCATTGACGACATGGAAATTTATGGGCTTTGCCCACTCTGAAGACTTAGGCTGGGGCATGCTTTCTGAGGAAATCGTAACCCAAAAGGATCTTATGGTCCAGCCTAATCCGCCTCGTTTCTTAAGAGAAGGAGACATTCTTTTATTCTCAGCAAAAGTAACTAATCTTTCTGAAGAGGAAAAATTTGGAACTATTCGCTTATCCCTCTCAGATACTTTTTCCGAGCAATCTCTGGATAATGAATTTCTCAATAGCCTGGCAGATCAACCGTTCTCTGTACCGGCTAAAAGTTCCCAGTCCTATTATTGGGAAATTGAGGTGCCGGACTATTCAGGTGCCCTAACTTACAAGGTAGTGGCTTCATCAGGAAACCTTTCAGATGGAGAGGAAGATGCCTTGCCGGTACTTTCCCGACGCATTTTAGTAACCGAATCACTCCCCTTACCTATTCGTGGTCCGGAACTCAAGACCTTTAGCTTTGATAAGCTGCTTGAATCAGATCAATCAGAAACCTTGGAGCATCAGGCCCTGACCCTTCAGATGGCAAGTAACCCGGCCTGGTATGCAGTGCAGAGCCTACCCTATTTGATGGAACATCCTCATGAGTGTTCAGAGCAAGTCTTTAACCGACTTTACGCCAATGCCTTAGCCGGGCATATTGCCAATTCAGACCCAAAAATCAAGGATATCTTTTCTCAATGGCAGGGAACAGATGCTTTGGACTCTAACCTGGAAAAAAATGAAGAACTCAAGTCAGTGCTTTTGGAAGAGACCCCCTGGGTCAGGGCGGCAAAAAGTGAATCAGCCAGTAAAAAACGTGTAGGACTCCTCTTTGATGATGAACAGGTGGAGAATTCCCTCTCTTATGCCTATAATAAACTTGCCCAGATGCAACTTTCAGATGGATCATGGCCCTGGTTTCCCGGAGGACGTTCTAATTTTTATATTACCTTATATATTATGACGGGTTTTGGTCGTTTACGACATTTGAATATTGAGGTCAAACAGGACCTTGCCTTAAAATGTCTAGGATATCTGGATTATAAGATTGATTATATCTATGAAGAAATCAAAAAACATGGAGTCGAATTCCTTGCCCAAAACCATCTCTCCAGCACTATTGCCATGTACCTTTATGGACGATCCTTTTACCTGGATACGCACCCGATTCCCGTTGAGTATCAGACAGCAGTTAACTATTTTCTCGCCCAGGCAGCTCAATATTGGCTTGCTGTAACCTCAAGACTCTCCCAGGGACATCTGGCCCTGGCTTGCATGAGGTTTAATGATCAGATAACAGCGCAAAAAATTATGGCTTCTCTGAAGGAGCGCTCAGTCAGTGACGAAGAGATGGGCATGTTCTGGAGAGATTTGGAACTTTCCTGGTGGTGGTTTAAGGCACCCATCGAAACACAGGCAATAATGATCGAAGCCTTTGATGAGATAGTGAATGATCAGACGGCAGTAGAGGATTTAAAGATCTGGTTGCTCAAGCAAAAACAAACCCAGAACTGGAAGACTACCAAAGCGACTGCTGATGCAGTCTATGCCCTCCTGCTAAGGGGAACGGATTTACTCACTTCTGACGAACAGGTGACGGTCACCCTGGGGAACGTGGAAATAGTACCTGAGAATATCGAAGCAGGTACCGGGTTTTATGAAACAAAATTTATTCGGGAAGAAGTGGAAGCCGATTACGGGCAAATCACTGTAGAGAAGGTTGATGAAGGGATTGCCTGGGGCAGCCTTCACTGGCAGTACACTGAAGATATGAGTAAGGTGACCTCGCATCAAACTCAGCTTTCTTTGGAAAAGGACCTCTTTGTTGAACGACAGACTACACAAGGCCCTGTAATAGAGCCGGTCACAGGCGATCTGGCTGTGGGGGACCTTATAATCGTAAGAATAATACTGCGGGTTGACCGGGATATGGAATATGTCCACATGAAAGACTACCGAGGATCGGGGACCGAACCGGTGAATGTCCTCTCTCATTATAAATATCAGGATGGGCTGGCCTATTATGAAGCTACAAAGGATACAGCCACACATTTTTTTATTGATTATCTGCCCAAGGGGACCTATGTATTTGAGTATCCTTTGAGGGTTCAGCACAGAGGCGAATACCAGATGGGACTAGCGACCATTCAGTGTATGTATGCACCTGAGTTCAACAGCCATTCAGAGAGTAAATTTATCACTGTGCAATAAGTAAAATCGAAATCGCGAGGGTCGGACCTGGTCCGACCCTTTTCAAAACTTTGTCCAACCTAATAATTGCTTCACTTGTAAAATTTATCGTAAAAATAACCCGCC
>DAOURK010000162.1 GCA_030625085.1 Pseudomonadota bacterium | reverse complement strand
GATAATATTTTGCGAATCACATTCCGGACAATTCATTAATTTCCCCCCTTTAGATAAAATGGTTTATTTTCATTCTAATATTTATCTAAAGGGATGTCCAGTATTAATTTACCACTACATATTAAGCACTACCAAATTTTTGGCTTGCCGGGTTGCTTTTTCTATTTCCTGCAATAGGTTTGAGACATTGGCCTCGGGTTTTATGGATAATTTTACCAGGGAAAGATTACCTATAACAGCAGTTAATAAGTTATTATAATCATGGGCAATTCCTGCCGTCAGTGTATTTATGGCTTCCATTTTTTGGATGCCGAAGAGGTGGGCCTGCATTTTTTCTCTTTGCTCTTCTAAACGTTTTCGCTCACTGATATCCCGGAAAATACCCTGGATCACCTTTTTGCCGCCGCCGATCTCAATGATGCTTGAACTGATTTCAACCGGGACCCTTTGCCCTTCACTGGTAAGGACTTCGCCATTTATTATTTGTTTGGTATCAATTGCTATATGTTCTTTGAATCTTCGCCGGTAATTTTCAGCCTCTTGAGGGGGGTGGAGTTGAGATTGATGAAGGCCGATAATTTCTTTTTTTGGCCGATGAAGCAATTTTTCCGCTTCCCTGTTTGCGTTAAGAATGAGACCGGTTTTAATATCTGCAATAAATATGGCATCACGAGCATCATTAAAAAGGGATTTATAAAGGTCCTCGGATTTTTGAAGCAATTTTTCCGCTTGCCTTTGAGCGCTAATATCCGTAATGACGCCGATCCATTTGTAGGGCTTGCCATTTTCGTCCAATAGGGCTGTGCCGGAATCAGTCCAATAAAGGACATCACCATATTTTGTCACTATTCTATATTCTTGAAAATACGGCTCATGCGTCTTTAAATGCCGTTCAGTAGCAGCCATCACCCGATCGTGATCTTCAGGATGAATGATTTTATCCCTGGCTTCTTTTGTTCTTGGGAATTCACCGGGGGCATATCCAAGCAAACCATCAATATCGCCAAACCACTCCATGTCCCCATTCATGATGTTCCATTCATATATTAAATCACCTGCATTTTCAGCAGCGATACGAAAGCGCTCTTCACTCTCCCTGAGTGTTTTCTCAATTTGCTTATGCTTGGTGATATTTTTGAAATACTCAATAATGCCGACCAGTTTACCGTCCGCCCCCCGGAACGGGGTTGCTGTGAGAAAGCAAGGAATCCTGGCGCCGTCCTGGAGCTCTTTTTCTACCTCATGTTCAATTCTATGATTATCTTTACAAATTTTCACCAAAGGACAGTCATGTGTTTGGCATGAGGGATCGCGAAACACCTCATAACATTTTTTACTTAGTATTTTTCTTTTGATCAGCCCCGTCAGCCTTAAAAATGCCTTATTCACGCAAATGATAGTGAAGTCTTTATCAATTACCAGAATTCCATTAGCTACAGCGTTAAATAATTGATCGAGTTCGCGGTTTATATATTGAGTTGACTTATTTTTTTTTCTGAAATATTTTGAAATTTTCATTGCAAAATATCACTTTAGTCTTAATCGTTCTATTAAGCTATGAGATTAGATTAGCATTTATTTGTCATTTCGAACATATTCACTACGTTCAGTGTAAACTCCATGAGAAATCTTGTATCGCGTTATGTTTAAAGATTTCTCGTCACTAACGCTCCTCGAAATGACCACCCATAATTCTCGAAATGACTACCTATAGTTTTTTAGATAATTAATTACTATTTTTTATTGTCGCAATCTTTTTAAAATTAAGGATTTCGAGAGAATATTTTTGTAATTAATTATCTGAACGTCTATATAACTCTCTTTTTTAATTCGGCTTTTCAAAATTTTACCGCTCGTTTGCAGTATGCATTATTTCCTTATTTTTGTTTAAAATGAGACGATAAAAAACTATAGTCCATATTATACTCAGCGAGGGTATAAATTACGCTATTTAAATTTCACCACAGAGAGCACAGAGTTTTAAATATTATTACTGAACTCTGTGTCCTCTGCGTACTCTGTGGTTAATATAAATAAAGGGATTGACTTTATGAAAAGACTTGAAAATTGGTCTATTCAAGTGCATTTGGGACAATATAAATCCCCCAAAGGCGATGGTTCAACCATGTATTTGTGCGGTAATATTTATGGTCATGAAGTTATAACCAATGGAAGGCGTATTAAAAGTTCAAAAATTACAGAATTGGATATTAATGACAGAATGGCTCGAACTAGTGATGCAATTTACCGTTTAGGCAGACCTGATAAGTGGTATGTAGAATGGTTAAGACGAAATAAGTTCTCTTTGAAAGAACTGGGGTTAGAATGATTTCACTCTGTTCCCTTTTTCTTGTAATACTTGATTTAAAACACTACTCAATTCTTCTATATCAAAAGGTTTGGCCATTACTCCACGAAAGCCGTATTCCTTATATCCACCCATAATGCGATCGTTTGCATAACCGCTGGAAACAATGGCTTTAACTTCAGGGTCTAATTCAATCAGTTTTCCAATAGCATCCACACCTCCCATACCTCCCGGCACAGTTAAGTCAAGAACAACAACATCAAAGGGGCGGTTTCTTTTTTGTGCTTTTTCATACAGCTCAATTGCTTTAATACCATCTTCAGCCAATTCAACCTCGTACCCCAAACTGTTCAACATCTGTTTCACCATAGATCTTATATTCTTCTGATCATCCATAAATAAAATTTTCCCCTGGCCTGATAAAATTTTTCCCTCTATCTTTTTCACGGCAAAGGCTTCTTGGACCGAAGCAGGAAGATAAATAAAAAAGGTTGTCCCCGATCCTTCTTGTGACTTCGCAGTAATATAGCCTTCATGTTTGATCACTATAGAATGTGATATAGACAAGCCAAGTCCGCTTCCTTTTGATTTGGTAGAAAAGAAGGGATCAAATATCCGGGGAAGAATATCTTGAGGGACCCCGATCCCCTGATCTTTTATGGCTATTTTGATATATTTCCCTTCTTTAATCGGCAAACCTTCTTCGGCTTTGATAATTACATTTTTAGCGCTTATTTTCACTGTGCCGCCTTGGGGCATAGCCTGGTCAGCATTAATGATTATATTATTTATTACCTGATTCATCTGATCTTCATCGATTTCTGTATACCATAAATCGTCAGGTAAGGACAATTCGCTGATTACCTTTGACCCGCTTAAAGCAAAGGGAACTGTTTTTTTGAATAATTCGGCGATGGAGGTTACTTTTTTAATGGGGGCCCCGCCCTTGGAAAAGGTCAGCAATTGTTGCGTTAAACCCTTGGCCTGCTGAGAAGCTGTTTGCATTTCTTTTATTATTCCAAGGCCCTTATCTCCTGCTTTCAGGTCTTGCTTAAGAAGTGAAAGATTTCCTATAACAGCGGTTAACAGGTTATTAAAATCGTGGGCTATACCTCCGGCCAAGGTGCCGACAGCTTCCAATTTTTGGATGCTGGAAAGTTGAGCTTGCATTTTTTTCTTCGCTTCCTCGGTTCGCTGGCGATTGATGGCAATGGCATAAATATCAGCCAAACGCTCAATTACGATAAGGTCGTGTTTAGTATATTCAAGGACTTTGTTGGCTACACCAATCTGACCGACCAGTGTTTCCTTTATCATCGCTGGTGCGGATAGGTAGTGAGAGATAGGTACGTGGCCTGATGGTGTCCCATGAGATCGGGGATCGTTGGTCAAATTGTTGGTCAGAAGAGGCTTCCGGTTGTTTAATCCCCAGCCCCAAAGCCCGGTGAATTCCTTAAAGACAAAATATTTATCTTTATCCTTAACTCGGCAATTATCGTAAATCTCTTGAGTCATGGCTACACAGTTAAAAAAATTTGTTTCGGGATCTATATATCCTACATAACCGAATTCACTTTTTGTAAGAAATTGAGCATTAGTGAGAATGAGATTGGCTATTTCATCGATTGTGGCCACTGAAATAAGCGCTTTCGATAATTCGGCCATGGCTTCATTTAATTCAGCCTCTCTTGAAAAAGCCTTGACAGCCTGTTTGCGCTCGATGATTTCCTGTTGCATTTGGGTATTCATAAGAGATAATTCAGCAGTGCGCTCTTTTACTATTTCTTCAAGGCGGAAACGATGGTTTTTTAATTCTTCATCTATTTGTTTTCTTTTCGTGATGTCCTTTATATCTTCAACTATTCCCAGCAGTTTGTTGTCTAATCCCCAAAAAGGACTCGCTGATACAATACAGTAAATGAAAGAGCCATCTTTAAGTTTTTTTTCTGTATCACCTTCACACCCTTTTTCTCCATTAAGGATTCTGGTCAGATAACACCTGGCGGTAAGGCACTCTTGACTACCAAAAAGCTCATAGCACTTTTTGCCCTTTGCCTCATCCTTGTTTATACCCAAGAGGGTTGAAAAAGTATCATTAATTTTTATTATATTAAAATCAGTATCAATTAAACTCATGCCGTCAGCCGCAGTATTGAATATCTGATCTAATTCCAGGTAAGCTTTCCGAATCATCTCTTCAGCTTGTTTTCTTTGGTGGGAAACAAACTGGGCATAGATCCCAAAGATCATGAAAAGAGATACCACCATGAAACGCATCCATAGTTCATGGGGATTTGGGAAGAACAGATCTTGCTTAAAATTTGCTCCCTGAAAAAAATAAACATGGAGGGCGGATTCTAAAACCCAAAAAATAAAACCAAGGGCTATTCCCAATGCAATATAATTTTCAAGAATGCTTTTTGTTTTCAGGCTCTTAAATTTCGTGACTTTGTCCTCTCTCTATTTTAACTCTAAGGCTTCTGTAAAATAAAAACTCATTTGTCATTTCGAGGAGCTTTAGCGACGAGAAATCTTTTTATAAAACAGATCGTTAAAGATTTTTCGCTATCGCTCGAAATGACAAAATACCCTATTTTGCAGAAACCTTTTCTTTTCTATGTAATTCGGTTAAAAAAAAATTATATCGCCCATGAAGCATATTTATTACATTTATAAAGCTCTAAGTTTTAATTTCCCGATAAGAGAAAAAAGATGAAATGGTAAAAAGGCGGATTTGGTAAATCTGTCATTTCGACTGCCTAAAATTTTTTTATTTTTCAACATGTTGTCTGAAAAAGATTTTTTATGGAGTTTACGCTGAGCATAGTGAATACTTTCGAAATAAAAGGCTTATGAAAATTTTTACGATACTATCAACGAAAGGAAAAATAAGAGAAAAGAGAGTCCAACATGACTGATAATTCTCAGAAAAAAATAATATTGGTGGTAGAGGACAATCCATTAAATATGAAGCTGTCCGGAGATTTACTTGAACTAAATGATTTTGAAGTGCTCAAGGCTTCCAATGGTCATAGCGCCCTTGAGGCACTTAAAAGGAACACTCCTGACCTTATCCTTATGGATATCGGATTGCAAGATATGGACGGCTTTGAGGTTTACAGAAAGATTAGAGAGGATGAAAGGCTCAATTCAGTGATGGTTGTAGCCTTGACTGCTTTGGCTATGAAAGAAGATGAAGATAAAATAAAAGCGGCAGGATTTAATTTTTACATTACAAAACCTATAGATACCAAAAATTTCATTAAAACAATAAAGGAAATATTATCAAAAGTTCCTTCTTCTTTTCGGTAAATATATGGGGAAATATTCATGAAAGAGAAGCCAAGTGTTTTAGTAGTTGATGATCAGCCTCTTAACGTAAAATTGCTGGAAGCACATCTGGCGCCTCAAGGGTATGAAATATATCAGGCTTATTCCGGTCAAGAAGCGCTGGAAAAAGTCCTGGAAAATGAAATCGATTTGATTCTTCTTGATGTGATGATGCCAGGTTTGGATGGATATGAAGTAACCAGGAGATTAAGGGCCAATGAGGAGACGCGGCTTATACCCATTGTTTTAATTACCGCCCTTAAAGATACTGAAGACAGGATAAGGGGAATAGAGGCCGGATGTGATGATTTTATTTCAAAGTCCTTTGATAAAAATGAACTGTTGTCTAGGGTAAAGGCCCTTTTAAAGATCAGCTATTACCGCTCTTTGCTGGATGAGAAAGAAAAATTTGAATATCTCATTGAACATATGGAGGATGGTATTGTTATCTTTAGCGGCGATATAAAGATTAATCGGCTCAATCAAAAAGCCAGGGACTTTTTAGGCATAGATACATACGATCCGGATTTTGATTTTTTTAATCATCTCGAGTCATTGTTCAAGGTTAATTATCAGGGAGATCTGAAAAAAGATGTAAAGGAGAGAATGCTTTCCTTTAGTCTGGAGCGATCGGAAACAGAGAAGGTGAAATCACTTTTTTTAGAGGTAAGATCAAGTGTTATTAAAAATCCGGCCAAAGAGATAAGCAGCCTTATCATGATAGTGAATGACGTAACTGAACAGCGAAAAGAAGAATTGCTGAAACAAAATTTTTTAAGTCTCATATCCCATAAATTGCGCACACCTGTGAATTTTATCACCCAAAGCGCTTCTATGCTGCGAGAGGGGATTTTGGGCTCTCTTACGGAAAAACAGGAAAAATTTATTAATTCTATTTTGGAAAAGTCAAATAGTCTGGCAGGTTTGGTTGAAAAATTGATCGGGTTCACCACTGTCATAAGTCAGAACATAGATTTACTGAAAGATTCAGTAGAAGAACCAATAGAACTAAAAAGCTATTTAACTGCTTTTATTGATTCCAGGAGGTATGCAAGAGAAGACAAAAAGGTGGAAATTACGATTGATTGTCCGGAGCAGGAGGCAAGCATATCGCTTAGTAAGTCTTATTTAGACCTTATTATGGGAAATCTAATTGAAAATGCGATTAAATTCAATGATAAAGAATCGGCTAAAATCACCGTGGCGGTAAAAACCTTCCCGGAAAAGATAGATATTTTGGTTTCTGATAATGGGGCAGGTATTCCTCCTGAAGAGAAAGAAAAAATATTTAATAAATTTTACCAGATTGATAAATATTTTACCGGCAATGTCGAGGGCGCAGGTCTGGGCCTTGCTTTGGTAAAACAGCTTATTACGGCCTATGGGGGACAGATGGATTTGAAATCTGAAATCGGTCGTGGCTCAACCTTCACCATCTCTTTACCCTCCTCTTTACCCTCACGCTAAGGACTGATCAATACTTTCACCATGTCTTCACACTCTGGCCAAGGATTGATAAATACCTTCACTCTGTCTTTACCCTTACGCTAAGGATTGATCAATACCTTGATTGATTCTTTCGCTTCAGCAACAAGTTTAAATCCCAAGCCTGTCTCTTCCAAGGGTAATCGGTGAGTGATCATTTCGGATAGATAAGGAAGGTTTTTATTTTTTATCAGCTCTATGGCCGTCAGAATATCTGCCGGCGAAGCGCCATAAGATGTTTTCATAGTGATCTCCCTGCGCCAGAGGTCAGTGATGGGAACAGGGACCTGAACACCGGCCGGGGGAACGGCAAAAAAAAGTATGGTGCCGCCGTTATCTACACATTGTAAGGCCGGTTGAATAACTGTGTCCGTGCCTGCGCAAATGATAACCAGATCAGCCGGCCGCTGATTGTTGATTTGCAGTATTCTTGGCACAAGATCTTCTTTTTCCGAGATGATTATTTCCGCCCCGAATTTGCGAGCAGCCGACAGACGATATTTTTGAATATCTGTGGAGATGATTTTGCCTGCACCCAGAGCCTTGGCCAATTGGATATGCAGAAGTCCGGAAATCCCGGCGCCGATAACCAGCACAGTGGACCCCGGCTCAAGGCCGGTAAGACGTTGACCGCGGTAAACACAGGCCAAGGGTTCAATGAAGGTCCCTTCTTCAAAGGAGATTTCATCCGGCAGCACATACACTCCCCTGTTTACATTGAGCTCAGGGATTCGTATGTATTCACTAAAACCGCCAGGATCAAAGTTTGTGCTATGGAGGGTGGCACAGGCTGTGTGATGGCCATGTAAGCAATACCGGCATGTATTGCACGGCACGTGATGGGAGACGAAAACACGCTGTCCAAGGTGATATTTATTAACCTTTTCCCCAACCTCTACTATTTCTCCGCACATTTCATGACCGAGCACAAGGGGGGCTTTTTTCCGGCGATACCATTCCATAACATCACTGCCGCAGATACCACAGGCTTTCACTTTAACCAGCAGCTCTCCCGGTCCAATTTGCGGACGCGGTATTTCCTCTATCCGGACATCTTGATTATGATAATAAACTGCGACTTTCATGGAAACTCTACTAAATGAAATGAAATTTTCACCACAAAGGCACAAAGAGCACAAAGAAATGATTATTTCTAAAAGTGCTCATTATCCTTTAATAATTTCTTCTTAGACTTTCAAAAAGATCATAGGCTTCGCCAACGTTTTTATTCTCATGGACAATCGCACGAACGGCCTGGATCATAGCCGCCGGGTTTTCGCATTGAAAAATGTTTCTCCCCATATCAACTCCGCAGGCGCCGCATTGGATAGCCTGATAGGCCAATTGTAAGGCATCTCTTTCCGGTACTTTTTTACCTCCGGCTATAACGATGGGAACAGGACAATTTTCAACAACTTTTTCAAACCCTTCACAATAATAGGTTTTTACAATATGAGCGCCTAACTCAGCAGCAATCCGGCAGCACAACCCCAGATATCGGGAATCCCTGGTCATCTCCCTTCCAACGGCGGTGACCGCCAAAACCGGAATGCCATATCGTTCACCTTGATCCACCAATTTGGTCAGGTTCAGAAGAGATTGCCGTTCATGTTCGGAACCTACAAAAATAGACAAAGCCACACCGGACACATTCAAGCGAATAGCCTCTTCCATATCTACACTTATTCCTTCATTTGATAGTGGACTTAATATGCTGGTCCCACCGGATACTCTTAAAACAATAGGGGTAGAGCATAAAGGGTCAACTGATGTGCGCAGAATTCCCCGGGTGAGCATAAGTGTGTCAGCGTAATCCCGGATAGGTTCGATTGTTTTTCGAGGTTTTTCCAATCCAGTGGTTGGCCCCAGAAAATATCCATGATCAATGGCTAACATGACAGTGCGATTATTTTTCGGTTTAATAATATGGGCTAAGCGATTTTGTAGTCCCCAGGACATGATTTAACCTCCTTTATGTTTTTTTTGATTTTATGGTAAAAATTGTGAACCTTTTGGGTAAGATTGAATTCTATGCTCTATTGTACTTATCGTAATATTCAAAAATTATACTTAATTTAATGATAATCCTACACCATCTATAAGGTGAAATCAACCATAAATATCAATGAATAATCAATTCCCATTTTATTAAATATATTATTTTGGATGAACTCATAAAAAGTCGTATTTGGCCGATTTGTCATTTCGACCACATTCACTACGTTCAGTGTGAACTCCGGGGAAAATCTTATATTTTTCAGCATGTTGAGTAATGAAGATTTTTCACGTTCGTTCGAAATGACACGCTGATGAGCCTTTTTACGACTTCATTATTTTTTACTCTTCGAATATTTGTGTTAATTTTTTTTTCATCTGGAGCCAATGAGTTCCAGGCCAAAAGATTTTATGACAGATGGGGCACTGATAAAATTTTTCCTGGTTATTATAAATATAGGGTGGCACTTGATCTTGAATCTCTGATTTTATAACCCTTTGCAATATTTCATTACAATCCAGACATCTCTGTGAGATTATGAAAGGAGGATGAATATTCAGTTCTCGGAAGACCTGTTTTAATTGATCTTCAAAAAAATCATGTGAAATTAAAAGGGCCTTGAGATTTTTAGTTTGGCAAATATTAAATAAAGCGTGGTCGCGGGTTAAAATTACCCTATTTTCTTTTTGTGCCTTAACCATAAGATCAGGGTCGTTAATTCGGCGACTGTAAAAGGTATCAAGGCCGCAGATTCTCAACCATCGGCAGAGTTTGCCTAACATGCAATCAGCGCTAAATTTGATTTCTGAAGACATATTTGTTTAATACCCTGTTTCTGTAATCAATGCCAAACAAATAAAAAATAACAATATGTTACCTTATCTATGGTCTCATAAAAAATGAAAAGTTAAAGGGATAAAGTGGCAAAGTTAAAAGGTAAAGGAGGGAAGGAAAAATGAAAAGTGCAATGAGCGGATGAGGGATGGAATTTACCCTTGAGGTTGTTAAATGAAAATGGTGCCGAAGGCGGGACTCGAACCCGCACGGTGTTAGCCACTGCCCCCTTAAGACAGCGTGTCTACCGATTCCACCACTTCGGCTTTATATTCTTAATTTACTTTATATGAATTTTATCTTTTTGTTGCTATGACTTTTAGCATATTTTATTTAGGTAGTCAAGATGGAAAAATATCAGCCCAGCATTTCTCATTTTACCGCTTTTATATGTAGCGCAAGGGCTTATCCCCTGCGCTACAATGGTATGGATATCAATTGTGAAATTTAATATCTGGTTCAAAGCTATGTAAACAAATGTTGGTTATCCATTAAAAAAATCATTTAAAAACAATCAGATAAGATTTTATCTCCCTCAATTGGCGCATTATATGTCCGTCATTCCACTTAATATTTAATAAAATCCGTTAATAATCTTAGAAAATCAGTAGTTTTTGCTTCCGATATGTCGTAATATATGTTATATTTTTATATTAAAAACATATATTGCGACAGGGGGAGCTATGAAATCGAACTCTTTAAAAAAAATGTTTAAAAAATCTAAAGTGTTAACCTTGAATCAGGTCTCCAAAACACGTGATTGCTCAATTAGAACAGTTCAACGACAATTTGCCGAGTTGACAGTGTTGAGAAGCTACAATAAAAATAGTCGATATTACACACTATCCGAGATACCAAAATTTAATGCTCATGGAATTTGGTGCTATCGAGATATTTTTTTCTCAAAATATGGAGACCTTCGACAAACAGTGA
>DAOURK010000220.1 GCA_030625085.1 Pseudomonadota bacterium | reverse complement strand
ATCATAACAAATTTAGGAGCTTGATACTATGATTTTATCGAAAAGTTAAAGGTGAATAAAAATTTTAGCATAATTACACATTTATTCAATTACTACTTGACTTTTTCCGGAATAACTAAACAGTTGGATATTGTTCTTTGGCTTGCCCCTAATCGCTTGGCAGGCCTGCCTTGAGGATTCCAAGCCAGCGCATTCTAAATAGTTTAAGATATAGAAGTAGTTTATTTTTTTAATTAAATATGTTGCTGTTTTTCGCTTAACTATGTTATTTTAATATAAGAGAAAATACTTATTAAAAAAACGATTCATTTAGTATGCAATCTTATAATACATAAGGAGAAATTGAATAGGAAATGACTAAGACTGTAAATGTTAATGAGGTAAAAACAAAATTGACGAAATTATTGTCACTGGTTACAGCAGGTAATGAAATAATTATTGAGGAAGGCAATAAGCCCGTAGCCAAAATAGTCCCTATTCCCTCCCCCCATCGAGCACGCCGTGCCGGATTAAATAAAGGCAAAATCTGGGTAAGTGAAGATTTTGATGAACCTTTACCAGAGCACTTTTGGACTGGAAAAGTGTGAAACTGTTATTGGATACACACGTCTTCATATGGTGGTCGAGTGAACCAAACAAGCTTTCAGAGAGGGTACTTACTCTTTGCAAAAATATTGATAACAATTTGATACTCAGTGTTGCAAGTGTATGGGAAATGCAAATTAAGTTGCAGTTAGGCAAGTTAAAACTCAAAATTCCTTTGCAAGAACTAATTGAGAGTCAACAGCAAACAAACAATATACAAATTTTATCTATTGATCTAAACCATGTTTTAGAATTGCATAATTTGCCCGCGCATCACAACGATCCCTTTGACCGATTATTGATTTCTCAAGCAAACTCGGAAAACATACATCTTGTAAGCAAAGATGAGGTATTTACCAAGTATGAAGTAAAATTACTTTGGTGAAAAAGGCGTTATCCCTTACCCCCCTTTTCTTGGCGCTTCCTATATAATCGCAGCATATTTTTTTTATCTTGACGCTCCGCTTTTAGATTGTGCATGAGATTGTCGGTATAGTAAGGTGCAGATGGTTGTCTCACTTTCAATGTGGTTCACAGGCCCGCCCTTTTAATCGAAAAAGAAAATGCAGCCCCTTCAAAACCTTCTCAGAAAATACCTTGGTGGAAAGAAATTTTCCGGCCACATGTTTATTTATTTCTCCCAAGGTTGGATAGGGATGCACTGAAGAGGCTAAGGTTGAAAGCTTCATACCTCCGTTCAGGGCGGCTACCCATTCATTAATCAATTCTCCTGCTTGCGGCCCGAAAATTTGTATACCAATAGGCTTTTCTTTTTCATCCAGGATCATCTTGATCTTGCCAACCGGCTCCCCTTCGGCCAGGCTTCGGTCGTTGGCCTTAAATTCTTCAGTCCAGACAGAATACTTAAGATTGGCAGCTTTGGCTGCTTTTTCATTCATGCCGATATTGGCCAGTTCAGGATCTGTATAGGTACACCAGGGTAAAAACGTGTAATCAACCTTTTGGGGAAGATGAAAAACGACGTTTCTGATGACCACGCTTCCTTCATAGCCGGCCACGTGGGTGAAAAGATACCCCCCATTGACATCGCCTATGGCATAAATATGGTTATGGTTTGTTCTTCGTTTCTCATCCACCGCTATGCCCTTTTTGTCATATTTTATACCAATGTTTTCAAGCCCCAGGCCTTCCGTGTTAGCAGACCTTCCCACTGCAACCAGGATTACTTCCGCTCGCAAGGGGAGCATTTCTCCCTGACTTGTTTTAAGAAGGACCTCTTTTTCTGCCCCCACTTCTTTTACGCCGGTTGCAGAAGAATTCAGATAAAAGGTCACTCCTTCATCAGCCATAATATTCATCACCTGATCGGCCATATCTTTATCCTCTTTATTGAGAATCTGATCAGCAAGGTCGATTACAGACACTTTGGTCCCTAGGCGGCTAAAGGCCTGGGCCATTTCTATGCCTATGGGACCCGCACCCAAAACAATCATTGACGTGGGCAGACGCTCCAGGGAATAGACGTCCCTGTTGGTAAGGTAGGCTGTTTTGTCCAGTCCCTCTATGGGAGGGACAAAAGGTGAAGAGCCGGTGGCAATTACCCAGGTTTTGGCTGAAAGGCTTTTATTATGTAAAAGTACAGAATGCTCATCAATAAAGCTTGCCTCCCCAAACTCCACCTTAGCCCCAAGTTTACAAAATCTTTCAGGAGAATCATGCTCTTGGATGGCGCTGATAACAGATTGGATTCTCCTGGCCACTTTCTTATAATCAACAGGCCGTAGGTCAACCTCTGGAAGGCCGAATCGTTTGGCTTCTTTCATCAAATGATACACCTTGGCTGTTCGAATTAGAGTTTTACTGGGCACACATCCAAAATGAAGACAATCTCCCCCCAGTTTTTCATCTTTTTCAATCAGAATTGTTTTAGCGCCAAGTTGTGCAGCTCCGGCAGCTACAGTCAACCCTCCTGCACCGCCCCCTAATATTCCTATATCAAAATCGTAATGAGCCATAATAGGTTTCTCCTTATTTTAAGACCACTATAGTTTTTTAGAAAAATCCACTAACTTTTTTCGTCATTTTCGGCTTTTGTTTCCCTTAATATTTACACCCTTCATCAAAGACAATAAATAGTGCCTGAACGAAAAGCCCTTTTTTTGTCATTTCGACTGAAAGGAGAAATCTTTTAACTGTAGCATTTCCAATGGCTTAAGATTTCTAGCTTCACTCGAAATGACAACCTTGGTTATTTTTCGTTCGGGCAATAAATAAAACTTCACATATGATTAACCGCCGGTAGAAAACCCCGGGTACAAGGTCATGCCGCCGTCTACAAAGAGTGAGGCCCCGGTGATATAGTCTGCATCATCAGAAGCAAGCCAGACGGCTACACGCCCAATGTCATCAGTTTCACCGATTCGTCCATAAGGGATGAATTTGAGGAGGGCTTTTTCTGCCTCCGGCGTTGAGCGGGCAGATACATTGATGGGAGTTTTGATAGCCCCGGGGCAGATACTGTTTACGCGTATGCGTCTGGGCGCAAGCTCCTGAGCCATTGATTTCATCAGCATCATTACCCCTCCTTTGGAAGCTGCATAATTGGCATGATTCGTCCAGGGAATTACCTCATGCACTGAGGACATGCAGATAATTTTACCTGCCGCACAGGAAACATCCGGCACAACTCCACGACGCAGAAACTCTTTCACTGCCTCTCGCGCACAAAGAAATTGTCCGGTCAAGTTAACCGAGATGACTGTATTCCAATAATCAAGGCTCATTTCCGCAAAGGGTGCATCCCGCTGAATTCCTGCATTATTAATCAAAATGTCAATGGTACCAAAGCGGGTAAACATCTCCCGGAACATCATCTGCACATGGTCTTCATTACTCACATCGGCCCGAAGCGCCATGGCCTCACCTCCGGATTCTTTAATCTCTCCCACCACTCTTTGTGCTTCTTCAGGATTTACCACATAATTGACGGCCACTGCGGCCCCTGCCTTGGCTAATTCTTTGGCCACAGTTGCACCAATGCCAGAATTGGCTCCAGTGACCAGCGCCTTTTGTCCTGATAAGTGTTTTTTCCCCATACTTTTTTACCCTTTCTCATTCGCCTTTTGTCCTGATAAGGGTTTACTCTCCATACTGTTTTTACCCTTTCTCATTTTTTGCCTAAAATAAAGATCCTTTTTATTATTGATATATCGGAAAACTTAAAAAATCCTCTCTCTTTGTAGTTCGATAATTCATTAATGATAATATGTTAGATTCATTCCTTTAGCAGATCTAAGGCAACAAGAAGCGGAAAGTATGATAATACGTAAATGAGCATAATTCCCTAAAATAATTCCGATGTAAACGAATTAATATTATTGAGGGATTGGGAAAAAATATAGACAAACAGAAAACTGAAAAGGAGGCATCCAAGAATGTCTTCTGCCACTTCTGTTATAAAGGCCAAAGAAGGTGCGTCAGGGTTTTAAAAAATGGTAATAAAAATATAAATTTTTTGCGTAAATTTCAATTTATATTTTTTTATCAAAAGAATAATATTAAAAAGGTCGTTCATTAGTTTTAATAGATGTTTATACATAATGAATAAAATATGGCAGCAATAAGAATAATTTATTCTATTATATAATAATACATATTAAGTAAATTCTTTGTATTATTTGCGGTAATATTGGTTGCTATTTGAGTAGATATCTTGTATACTGATAAATATTGTCTAAGCAATGATTCTCTACAAAAATTTTCCATCAATCATCAATTCATACTTACATTAGGAGGATGAAAATGAAATTGTCTTTAAAAAGATCTTTTTTACTATTTAGCTTCTTTTTTTGCTTTTGTTTTTTCTCTGCATCAACATTTAGCTATGCTATGGTTATTGCCCCTTCGACAATTAACTTAAACGCCGAATGTATTGGGATGAATCAAGATATTCAAGCAATTATTGGGTACTCAGATGTATTTTTTAGAATTGAAAGTTATGAAATATCTCTGACTATCAATAGTAAATCAATTGAAGCTGATGGTTTACGATACTGTTTCGATGATGATAATTTTCTAATAAGCTTCTCTCGATCAGCTATACAGGATGCACTAGAGGATTTGTCTTTCGATGCTTCTAAGGATTTAACTCTCTCAGTAGAGGTAGATTGCCATATTGATATTATATATGTTGATGGCACAACCAATACTGTGGTTTTAGATGAAAGTGGTAATGTCACTATTATTAAACCTGGAAACAAAAATAAGTAATAATAAATATATTGATAACTAGAGATTTTCATTTTCTTCAACTTTTCATTTTTTATAAAAAAATCAGGGCTAACTAAAAGAATTTTTAGTTAGTCCTGACACCTCTCATCTCCCATGACTTTTTCCATGATTTAGGTTGATTACAGAAAGCTATAGCTATATATCCGGACGACCCCCTTTTATTTTAGCTGCACCAAAATATTTAGGCGCTTAATTATAAGTTTCGTGCTTTTTTTGGTATGAAATTTTCTATTTTGCCACGAGAAGGCCCAAAGGCTCGAAGAAGAAATAAAATCTTGGCAACTTCATGTTTTTGTTGCAAAAAATAATAAATACCTTTTGGGTCCCGGGTGGTTGTCAGGGTTAGGATAGGGTATCCCCTTATGACTGATTATGATAGCCTAAAATTCCCCCACTTTAAGGGGTTATGACAGCCGAAAATTCCCCCACCCCTGACTGAAGTTTTCGGTATTATAGTAGGGGAACCATAAACTATAGTACTGGAGGCGGGAAGGATGATAAGGATGA
>DAOURK010000087.1 GCA_030625085.1 Pseudomonadota bacterium | reverse complement strand
TAAATCTATTTAGAGAGGAAATTTTTTGATATTTTTAAGTTATTCCTACTTATAAATTAAGGCAAAATTTCCTTCAAAGGAAAAAAATTAGCAAATTGACTACGAAATGCCCTACTTAATTAATTGATGCGTCACAGTTGTATCATAAAAGGTTAGTTTTACATTGACGCTAAATAGTGTCTCTAACCTTTCAAAAAGTGCCAACTCCAATTCGTCTTTTATTTTTAAAAGCTGATCCATACTTCTATAAAAATACTCTACCTCGCGGGGAAGATCAGTGTAGCCCCTCATCTGTTTGTAACAGGTAGTCTCCACCCACCGGGTTACCGCTAGCTTGCTTAGAGGATCAACACATCTATTAATCGTCATCATCTGAATATATTTCTCTACCTCCATGGTTATTCTCTTATCCTGCGACTTTACCAACTTTTTAATCATTTTTGATAGTGATAGCTTATTCCATATCTTTTGCCAAAATACTATGGCCCCATGTTCTAATGACTCGATTATTTTTGTCCCTTCGGTAAGTGAATATTTTTCCAGCTTGAATATTTTGATTAATCCATCAATAAGACCGTTGACGTCCTTGCTCCGGAGCTTGTCTATATTACCCAGCGTGGCGATATTTTTCGTTGTTGATCCTTTTCCTTTTATTCTGACTGATTCTGAAATGACTAAGTATTCATAGGTATGCCCATTTTTTATAGATTTTGTTATCCTCGGAAACATACTTGCTAACCTCCCCATAAATATTTACCACAGATATCAGCAAATATTTCCAGTGATGTAAAGATATTATTGAGGTAATATGTAAAATTTTCCTCACCACAAAATTCACCCCTAACCAAACCCCTTTTACCAAAAATCAATAACTTAGGGATGCCGAACCGGCATTTTAGGCCCAGATGTGTTTAATTGGGGTTTTGGGATCATAGATCCTGTAGCCGCATCCGGTTTCCTTGGCCATGTACATGGCCGCCTCAGCTCTGTGGAAAAGAAGATCAGCCTCCTGTCCATGGTCCGGATAAAGGCTTAGACCAATGCTCATATTGATCTTCGGTGTTATCCCCTCAAGCCTGACGGGATCTTTAAGTGCATCCAGTATACTCTGTGCAGCCTGAGTCGCATCCCGCAAACCTGCCCCCCCCACAAATACGGCAAACTCATCACTACCAAAACGTGCCGGCACACAGGTTTCCGGCAATACTTCCTGCAGCTTTTGCCCAATCCTTTGCAGCAGGAGGTCTCCGTTGTGATGACCGAGTGTGTCGTTGATTTCCTTAAAGCGGTCAAGGTCCATAAGGAGAAGAGCAAAAGGCCTTTTTTTTTGTTTTCCGGCCAGAATGGCTTCTTGTGTCCGCTCTTTGAGCATGAGCCGGTTCGGAAGCCCGGTTAATTTATCATGCGTGGCCTGGTATTCAAGTGCAGCGGCCCGGACCCTGGTTTCGACATAGGCACTTTGGAGCTGAATGCGGTTCTTCCGATTATTGATAGCAATAGAGGCTGTATCGGCAATGTAGGTCAGCGTTTCCAGATCGCTGTCAGTAAAGGCCAGATCATTCTTCTTCCGGCTGACATTGATCACACCGAGGGGTTGATCTGCCGAAGTCAGGCCAACCAGAAGAAGGGGCATACTGACAAAGGATTTGACAGCAACATTAACCGCATTTCCCAGGTAAGGTATTTCATCAGGTGTTTTGACCAATATAGCCTTCCCGGACCGAAACATCCGGTCTGATATCCGCTCCTCAACAGGTATGCCGGCGGAAGCAACTACATCTTCCGGAATGCCTTTGGATGCTCTGATGCGAAGCAGGCCGGCCTCATACAGCATAATGGATATTTGCCGGCATTTCAGCATTTCCTCCATAAAAGAAACAATATAATTCAAAGTTTGTTGAAAATCCTCGATCCCGTTCAAAACATTGGCAAAATTATAAAGTTTATGAATAATCCTGCCTTGTTCGATAATGGCTTTTTGCACCTGAAATCTCTGAAGCAGATGCTGGACGCTCACCACAAAATCGTGCTCATTTTCTATGGGCTTGGTGAGATACTTATCCAGCAGTTTCTCATTGACTGCCATGATGGCTGACTCCATGCCGGCATAGCCGGTAATGAGAATTCGGATGCTATCCCGGCAAATTTTCTTGGTCTCAGACAGAAACTCCGTCCCTTTCATATGGGGCATTCTCTGGTCGCTTATGACCATGGCCACGGTTTCCCCGTCTTCTTCAAACTCTTTGATGTTATTCAGAGCAGCCAGAGGGTTGTCAAAGAATAAAAACCGGTACAGTACCCTGTCACCCTCTTCCCGGTTGATCTTCTCCGGCAGGAAGAATTCCAATGATTTCAGGAAATTCTTATCATCATCCACGCAAATAACAAGCTGCTCCGACATGGAAATGCTCATTAATAATTTTTTAAGGCCATCAATACCCATGATGGCCATAGCATGATTCAGGGCGCTGACTTTTTGCGGTAATCCATAGGATGCAGAATTAGCAACATCCAGTACTTTAGAAACTAAGGCCTGATCTACCTGGATAACTTTTGAGATGTCTCTAATAGAAATGTTGTCATCCAAAATGATGTTCAGAAGGCGAGTTACGATCATGGATAAGGTTGGAAAATTTTTTTTAATTTTAGCTAGAAGTTCTTTTTCGGAAATCTTTTGCACCTAGGGACTCCTTACCTCGTCATCCGGCGCATTCGTGGAGGCTTTCAAGCCCCATGGCGATTCATGAATCCAGGGTCTCAGCTCCGCTTCCGACAGCGGAGGACAAATGAAATATCCTTGCCCCACATGGCAATCAAGCTCGCTTAGACGACCATATATTTCCTTACTTTCAACCCCCTCAGCCACAACTGTGAGCCCAAGGGTATGACCCAGCTCTATGGCCGCCTTCACCATCGGAGCGTCGTTGGCGCTCCCTGCCAGGCTCATGACGAAGGAACCGGCAATCTTGATCTCTTGTATGGGAAATTGCTTGATATAGACCATGGAGGAGTGGCCGGTACCGAAGCTGTCAATAGACAGCCGGATACCCCGCTCATTCAGGCGTCCAAGAATCATCATGGCCGGCTGCCGGTTAGCCATTATGCTGTTTTCGGTAATCTCCAGGGTCAACAGGCCCGGCTCTACCCCCCAATTTTTAAGAAGCTCGGCAATCTGCTCCGGGAAATTTTCATCCTGAAGATTTAGCGGCGACAAGTTAACCGCCATACCAATTTCCAGGCCCTCCTTATGCCACCGGCTGCATTGACGCAGCGCTTCACTCAGCGCCCAAAAGGTGAGAGGTTTGATCAACCCGGTTTGTTCTGCCAGTTGATAGAATTGGTCAGGCGGTATAAAACCATATTTGGGGTGCTGCCAGCGCACCAGGGCTTCCACACCTGTGAGACGGCCGGCCTTAAGATCTATCTTGGGCTGATAGTGCAAGGCCAATCGGCTGCCCTCTATCGCCTGCCGCAACTCACCCACCATGGCCAGTCGTCGGCGGTTGTGCCGGTCACTTTTGGGATCATAGATACTGTAGCCGCATCCGGTTCCCTTGGCCATGTACATGGCCGCCTCAGCTCTGTGGAAAAGAAGATCAGCCTCCTGTCCATGGTCCGGATAAAGGCTTAGACCAATGCTCATATTGATCTTGAGACTTATCCCCTCAAGCCTGACGGGATCTTTAAGGGCATCCAGTATCATCTGTGCAGCCTGAGTCGCATCCCGCAAACCTGCCCCCGGCACAAATACGGCAAACTCATCACCACCCAGACGTGCCGGCACACAGGTTTCCGGCAATACTTCCTGCAGCTTTTGCCCAATCCTTTGCAGCAGGAGATCTCCGTTGTGGTGGCCGGTGTCGTTGATTTCCTTAAAGCGACCAAGGTCCATCAGGAGAAGAGCAAACTGCCTTTTTTCATGTTTTCCGGCCAAAATGGCTTCTTGTGCCCGGTCCTTGAACATGGCCCGGTTTGGGAGCCCGGTCAATTTATCATGCGTGGCCTGGTATTCAAGTGCAGCAGCCCGGGCCATGGTTTCGACATAGGCGCTTTGGAGCCGGATGCGGTCCTCCTGATTATTGATGGCAATAGAGGCTGTATCGGCAATGTAGGTCAGTGATTCCAGATCGCAGTCAGTAAAGGCCGGATCATTCTTCTTCCGGCTGACATTGATCAGCCCCAGAGGTCGATCTGCCGAGGTCAGGCCCACCAGAAGAAGGGGCATACTGAAAAAGGACCCGGCCTCGACATTAACCGCATTTGCCAGGTAAGGTATTTCATCAAGTGTTTTGACCAATATAGCCTTCCCGGACCGGAACATCCGGTCTGATATCCGCTCCCCAACAGGTATGCGGGTGGAAGTAACCACATCTTCCGGAATGCCTTTGGATGCTCTGATGCGAAGCAGGCCGGCCTCATACAGCATAATGGATATTTGCCGGCATTTCAGCATTTCCTCCATAAAAGAAACAATATAGCTCAGAGTTTGTTCAAAATCCTCGATCCAGTTCAAAGCATTGGCAAAATTGAAAAGTTTATGAATAATATTGTCTTGCTCGATGATGGTTTTTTGCATCCGAAATCTCTGAAGCAGATGCCGGATATTCACCACAAAATCGTGCTCATTCTCTATAGGTTTGGTGAGATACTTATCCAGCAGCTTCTCATTGACGGCCATGATGGCTGACTCTATGCCGGCATAGCCGGTAATGAGAATTCGGATGCTATCCCGGCAAATTTTCTTGATCTCAGCCAGAAACTCTATCCCTCCCATACCGGGCATTCTCTGGTCGCTTATG
This sequence comes from Pseudomonadota bacterium, assembly GCA_030625085.1. Lineage (GTDB taxonomy): Bacteria > SZUA-182 > SZUA-182 > DTGQ01 > DTGQ01 > DAOURK01. The sequence continues at coordinate 15,127 of DAOURK010000087.1, read as the reverse complement.
ACCATGGCCACGGTTTCCCCGTCTTCTTCAAACTCTTTGATGTTATTCAGAGCGGCCAAAGGGTTGTCGAAGAACAAAAACCGGTACTTTATCCGGTCACCTTCTTCCCGGTTGATCTTCTCCGGCAGAAAGAATTCCAACGATTTCAGGAAATTCTTATCATCATCCACACAAATAACAAGCTGTTCTATCCTGTTCATACTCTTTATCCGATTCCACACTGAGAGGGAATCTAATCTTAAAAATCGTGTGGCCGCGCCTACTTTCCACCTGAATCGTTCCTTTATGTTTCTTGACAATACCGGAGACGATGGAAAGCCCAAGGCCGGTTCCCTTACCAATCTCTTTGGTGGTAAAGAAGGGATCAAATATTTTATCTATCTTATCTTCCGGTATGCCGATGCCGTTATCAGCTATGGTAACTACGATCTGATCATCTGCTTTCAGACTACGGACTGAAATCTCCCCTCTATCATCCTCTCCCATTTCTCCCACAGCATAGCAGGCATTGCTCAGAAGGTTAGTCCAAACCTGGTGGATCTCACTGGTGCAGGGAAGCTTTGGAAGCTCCGGATCCAATTCAGTGGCCACCTTTACCCTGTGTTTCAGCTTGTTGGTCAGCAAAATCAGGGCTGTCTCGATCGACTCGTTGAGCTGGACCATTTCCATCCTGTTCTTATCAGGATGAGCATAATACTTGAGCGCCCGGACGATTTCCCCTATCTTTTGGGAGCTTGTCTGAACGATCTTGATGGCTTGAGCGATACTCCCTATGGATTCCACAAGGGAAAAAAGAGAGCGATTCCCGAAAAGATTCACAAACCGCATAATGCTGTCCGGTTTCATAAAATTGAGCTGTGCCAGAACACTGGTCACCTTCCGGTAGTTATCAATCCCCTGGTCCTTGAGAAGGGTTTCAACCGTCCGAATCTCTCTCAAAGAGGCAACATGCTGGTCACCGAGCGAGGACTGAATAACTTCTTGAAGGCACTCAGACAGGGTCTCCGCGGCCAGGTCCGGGTCCTTTTTAAAGGATTCCAGCACCCGGGGAAAGGAAAAAATTCTCTCCTCAAGATTTCCGGCTATGTTATGCATGGCTCCCACAGGCGTGTTGATTTCATGGGCAATCCCGGCGATGAGAACGCCGAGAGAAGCCATTTTCTCATTCAAAACAAGCTGGCTCTGGGTGCTCTTGAGCTCCTGGTAAGCCTTATTAAGCTGGTCAGTTTGGAGCCTCAGGTGTTGGTTATTATCCTCAATTTCCTTTTTTGATTTATGGATTTCGAAAGTCGTCTGGTAGAAGGCTTGTGCCAGCTGCCCAAGCTCATCTTCCCCGATATCTATGATCTGAATATCGTAATTGCCTGCGGCAATTTTATGGGTTACCTCCATAAGCCGGTTAAGTCTTCGGAGAATAATATGGCGAAGCAGGAAAAACAAGAATATACAGGCCGCCAGAACAGTAACTATCAAAACTATGAGGATTTGGTGGTCAATAGACGACATGATTGCCTCAATGTCCTGAATAGAAATGTTCAGGACAAGCGCTCCGATAACCTTTGATCTTAGAGAAATGGGGGAGACTGAGCGGATGCAGAAATTGGCGCTATCGGAGCGGGTAATCGATTGACCGGCTTTGGTCAGGGTGATGGCCTTGACTATCTCCTTATCCTGAGTCACCTCCCCAATATTCTGCGGATCGGAATCCACCATATTCGTGTAATCAGTATCATAAAAGGAAATGCCTTTAATCATCCGGTAATGGGTCATGTATCTGCCAATGATCTCTTTGATCCATCCCCGATCCTCCACCCGCAAGACATGGTCATGGGAGCTAAGATCATGCTTGATCTCATTGACCAATGAGGTGGTTAAAATTCCCACGGTGGTCATCTTCTGAGCCAGAATATTCCGGTAAACCAGAGCTCTCATCATATAGGCGGCTGATAATATGGACAGTAAGAGAGCGCCGGCCACCATAACGATTATCTTGGTTCTTATTGAAAAGTTTATCATTATTTTTTGCCCCTTATAGAATTTTATCGACCTTAAAGTCTAAATTCTTCTGTTCCGATTTAGCGGGTGCTTAAAGGCCATGATTGGCCCAAGGCAACACCTTTTTCACAATATTCCAAAACCGCTAACTTAATCAAGCACTTAAATTCCCCGGATCGCCCGTGACGTATTTCCTTCACCGATTATGGATTTTTGCCGATAGATTATATATAGTCGTTCATATTTGCGTAGACAATAAACTGTTGAAGGTTATCCTTTGCTATGGATCAAGGCCATAATTCAGTTGAATTGTGCATTCCCAGTAAGTTCGGTTTTGAGAAAATAGTCGCCGAGTGTGCTGTATTTATGGCCAGGGAGATGAATTTTCAGCCATCTAAAATAGAAGATTTAAATACTGCGGTGACTGAGGCATGTCTGAATGCCATCGAACATGGAAACAAGATGGATCACAATATACAAATGCATGTCACCATAACTCCGACTAAAAAAACCCTGGTTGTTGAGGTGAGGGATAATGGTATGGGTATATTAGATGATTCATATGAGCCGGATATAAATAAGAAGATAAATGGTCAGGATAAAACCCGGGGATGGGGGCTCTTTTTGATCAAAAATCTAATGGATGAAGTTGAAATAAAGTCCGCGCCGAAGAAAGGGAACGTGCTGAAAATGGTATTATATCGGAAATCATCATCTAAGGGCTGCCTTGAAAGCGAATGATTAAATATGAGCGGAATCTGGCTTTGTTTACTGACCCCTTTATTCCTGATTCTCTCTTTTCCGAAATTTGATCTTTCCCATCTGGGCTGGATCGCCCTGGTGCCTTTTCTTTTAGCAGCCCGCCGGATGGGATGGCTTGAGTCTTTTGTCCTTTCCTGGGTTGTTGGCCTACTTTCCTTTATGGGAATATTTGCCTGGATTCACCATGTAAAAGGATTTTCTTTTATTCACTACCTTTTGCTCGGCCTTTATTTAGGTATATATTTTGGTATTTTCGGTTCAATGATTCATATCTTTGACCCCCAAACGGCCCTCTATCCTGTCTTTGTGGCCCTGGTCTGGGTCTGTCTCGAATATCTCAGATCTCATTTTTTCTTCCTGGCCCTCCCCTGGGCGCTACTTGGGCACACCCAGTATAAAAACATAAATCTTATCCAGTGTGCTTCCTTTACGGGCGTCTACGGCCTCTCCTTTTTGATGGCTTTAGTTAATGCCTCTATGGCTATGTTCCTTTATCGAATTTTCTTTGACCGGCCGGGAAGAATAGAAAATAAAAGGAGATTTTACCATTTTTCTTTTTGTCTCCATTTATGGCCTATCTTTTTGGTGCTTCTTCTTTGTCTTTGGGGAAAAAGCATCCGGAAAAGAGGTCTGCACACAGGCAAAATCCGGGTGGGTTTAGTCCAGGGGAATATTCCCCAGGAAATAAAATGGAAAAAGGAGATCCTCACCCGGACAATTGACCGGTATGAGTGTCTTACTAAAGAGGCGGCCGGGGAGCAGCCCTCTCTTATTATTTGGCCGGAGACTTCTATCCCTATCGATTTCCATTCTTATCCCACCAAAATGTGGCGGATATTAAGATTGGCTAAAAACATCGAAATTCCTCTTGTCTGCGGCGCGGCAGGCTCAGCCAAAATCGGAAGATCAGAGAATAAGCCCGGAGGTATATACAATAGCGCTTTCTATATATCGGCTGAAGGGACTTTAGTTGGAGAATACAGAAAGATTAAACTTCTTCCCTTTGGTGAATACCTGCCTTCATTAGGTAGATTATCATGGTCAACCTTTTTCCCTAAACTAAAAAATCGCTTCCTCCCGGGAGAAAAAGCAAGAGTTTTTCCTTTACATAAAGAATCTTTTGGCATAACCATCTGTTGGGAAAACATTTTCCCTGATTTTTTTCGAAAATTTGTTTTAAACGGGGCCTCATTTATGGTCAATATATCCAATGATGGCTGGTTCAAGCATTCGGCCGGGCCTTACCAGCATCTTATGTGCAATGTTTTTCGGGCCGTTGAGAATAGAATCTCTATTGCCCGGGCAGCCAATACGGGGGTTTCATGTTTTATTAGCCCATTTGGCCGGATTATACGGAAGATTACAGATGAGGGGAAAAAAGATTTGAACATCATCGGTGTGGCTGTGGAAGATCTGCCCTTTTATCCGGGGCCGACCTTCTATACCAAATATGGGGACATCTTTATTTTTGCCTCTATTACCTTATTAATTCTGGGTCTTTTCCGGCAGATAATCAGACAATTCCTGATTCTGAAATATATGGGAAATATAAATGAAAAATATAAATTTGAAAAATAAATATATTACCTATTTTGTGTCAATTACCCTGTTATCGATGGTCGGCCTGGTGGCCATTTTATACCCTATTAATATATATCAGTGGAGCTTTGGGCCTTTTTTTGGCTTCGGACATCGAAAGTTCAGTGGTTGGGCGACTGTAGGGCGGGTTTTCGATGACGGCTACAAGGCCGGGTTCCGGATCGGTGATCAAATTCTGGAGCTCAACGGAAAACCGGTAAAAAGCCTGGCCAGCGTCCGGCAGTTAGTAGACAAAAGGATTGGGGCTGCAAATCACTTTACTGTTTTAAGAGACGGAGAGAAACACACCATTATCTTTCGGACGACCATGTTTGGTTTAGGCCGTGCTGCCCTTATCTTTGGTGCCTCCTGGCTGATTGGAGTCATAATCATCTGCATCGGCTCCTTTGTCTTCTTCACAACCGGTCTCGAAAATAAGAGGTGGTCCTTTTTCCTTTTCTGTCTTTGTGCAGGGTTGGTTATGATCTTTTTTAACCAAAAATCCATCCGGCCTTCCTGTATCCAAATTTTCGAGCTTATAGGTTTCTGTTTTTTACCGGCCACCATCCTCCATATGTGTTTCATTTTTCCTTTTCATGGAGACTATAATCCAAAATTTTTTACTTATAACTTGTTTACCTATACCTTTTCTCTTTTATTGTTTATTACTATAAAAGCCTTTTCAACCCTTTTTTCGGGATCACCTAAATATCTTCGGATTTTTGTCCTGTTTTATCTCTTTCTGTCTGTACTTACCTTTATCATTGTGCTTTTTTATCGATATCGAAAAATCCCTTCCAGACTGGCCAGACTGAAGATAAAGGTCATATTGATGGGCTTCTTCACCAGCCTCTTTCTGCCATTGGCAGAACCGATCTTAAACAGCTTTTTCTCTATCTTCATCATACCTAATATTGAGTTGGCCACGCTGCCCTTTATCATTGTCTTTCCTTTGTCTATCGGATATTCCGTTGTGAAACATGACCTTTTTGAAATAGATGTATTCATCAAGCGAACAACAGGGTATTTGCTGACTACAGGTTTTATTGCCATCTTTTATATTCTTTTCATCTTCAGCACGAATCATTTATTAACCCGAATTTCGCTGGGGCCCTCTTTCCAATCTCAGCATATATTCAATTTTCTTTTCATCCTGGCCGTATTTTTCTTTTTCAATCCTCTTACCAATAAAGTTCAGGACTTTGTGAACCGGCTATTTTATCGCCGGAAATATGATTATAAAGAACCGGTAAAGCAGGTTTTGAAAGATATCTCCTCTATATTCAAACTGGATCTTATTATCGAGCGATTGCTGAGTATCCTTTCCAACACCATGTTTATCGAAAACATTTACCTTTTTCTCTACCGCCCTGATCAGGATACCTACTCCGCTTACGATCCTAATCTGAAGGCGACTAATAATTCTTCCGCTATATCCATTTCATCTTCAAGTCCACTAGTAAAGTTATTAATGGAAGAGAAAAAGGAGATACATAAAGACAGCTTGTATGAATTCCCCAAGTATTTCCATCTTAGGGAAGAGGTCCTTCGGCTTTTTGAATCGTGGAAGGCCTTATTAATTCTTCCCTTTGTTACCCATGATAAAATGTCCGGCTTTATAACCCTTGGGAGCATAAAGTCCGGCAGGCACTATAATATTTCGGATATAGAGGTTCTCAGAATCATTGCCAATCAAACAGCCGTTGCTCTGGAAAATGTTGATCTTTTTCAAGACAGGATTGAAAAGGAAAAAATCAAAGAAGAGCTAAAGATCGCCGCAGATATCCAAAAAAGGATGCTTCCCGATGCGTCTCCCCGGATCAAAAACATCTCTATTCACGCCCAGATTATTCCAAGCAGGGATATAGGGGGAGATTTTTATGATTTTATTGAGGTCCCCCTCAGGAATGAGAAGAGATGGGGAATTATTCTGGGGGATGTCTCGGGTCATGGAATCTCGGGAGCTCTGCTGATGAGCGCTGCCCATAGTATTTGCCGGAATCAATTCCTTCTTCTGAAAGATGTGATTCCGGTGATGGAGGAAGCAAACAGACTCCTGGTCAGAGAGACCAAAAAGAAGACGTTCGTGGCCCTATTTTTTATCCTTCTGTTACCGGACAAACGCATGATCATCTCAAATGCCGGCCACCCTTCTCCACTTTACTATAACTACAAAAAGAAAGAGGCGCACTTTCTTGAAAATGAAGGAGAGCGTTTTCCACTGGGCATCATCGATGACCCTTCCTATATTCCCTTAACCATCTCTCCGGAGGAAGGCGACGTCGTCTTTTTTTATACGGATGGTATCGTGGAAGCTAAAAATAAGGATGGGGAAGTTTTTGGCTTTGATCGTCTCAAAGAGCTGTTTTGCCGTTTGATTTATCTGGAGCCGGAAGAAATCACTAATCGAATTATTACCCGGGTAAGGCGTTTCTCGGGATCTAACCGATCCGATGATGACGACATGACGATAATAGTAATAAAACATGTGGAAACGCATCCGCTTGATACTGTTTTATCAGTACCTGCTTCTTCCGGCAGTATGGGAATTATCACCCAATGTGTGAAATCCCTGGCCCGATTAGGTCATTTGGATGATGATGACACTGCCCAATTGAAATCAGAGGTCAAAAAGACTTATCTACATGCTTGTGATCACTATAAATTACTTAGCGATTATAAGTTGGTTATTTCTTTAATGGAGCAACCAAAGAGAGTTAAGGGGGCGGACGGTGATCGATACTGGTTAGAGTTGTTACCTAAGGACGAGATATTAGAAAATAGGTTCAATAATGAGCGTGTAATCAGGTTAATCGTTAACTTTATCCAATAACCATTTATCCGGGGGCTCAAGGGAATGTCAAAAGGTAAATCTTTAGTAAATTTGGGTTGTAGTTTAAAGTGCGGTTTGGTCGTGGTATTTGTTTTTTTATTTTTTATAAGCTCCCTCTCTTGTTGGGCAGATGATGCCATGGTGCTGCCGAAAAACAGATGGATGACCTGTCTTGGTTTCGATATTTATCCGTCATGGAATAAGCAATATAATGGCGGGGGCAGTGAAGAAGACCTTGCCTTTGATTACAACAAAGAGCTTGATGAAAAGGTTTTTGTTGATTTAAAACCCTTTGCAGATTTAGGTTATGATCCTTCCTTAGGCCGCAGTATAGTAGATTTTGAGAAAGATGCCGTCATCACTAATGTTTTGATTTCCTACGGCGTAACGGACAAGCTGTCCCTTGGTTTAAAGATCCCTTACTGGGACTTCAAAACCAAGGTAAAGACTGATCTGGATAAGAGTTCTGCCACTATGGTCAAAAATCTATATTATAAAAATCCAGCCGGCCCATTTGACCCGGATGATCTTTCATCTTTATATTACAGCGAGCTTGCTCCGGCAGCAGTACTTTCCAATCTTCCCCCGGCATTCGCTCTTTCCTCGGACCAGATTGAACAACTCAAACTGAACCCGGAAAATATTCTTAATCTTCTAAGTGAGAAATACGGATATAAAAGGCTTGAGACCTGGAGTGGCAGTGGTATCGGTGATATAGATCTGGCTCTGAAATACAAATATTTTCAGAGCGATCATTGGCGTTTCGGCCTGCAAGGAGGGGTTCGCTTTCCTACCGGCAGGGAGGATGACCCTGATAATCTGGCGGATTATGGTTTTGGAGGGGGAAATTACGATCTCTTCCTGGCCTTTCAGAATGATTTTATCGGCATTAAAAACCTGGTCCTAAACGGTACAGTCCGTTATACCAACCAGCTTCCCGACAAAGAGACACTTCGTACCCCTGAAAATGTAAATCAACCATTAACAGATAAAAAGGAACGGGTAGATAGAGATCAGGGAGATATTTGGGAAACGGAACTTTCCGTCATGTACTCGTTTACCTCGGGCTTTGGTCTAAATGCAACCTATGGCGCCTTTTTTAAAGATAAAGATAGTGTAAAGGGGGAAAGCGGGCATATTGCCGCCCTGGAGGACGAAACCCGTCAGACCGGGCATACTTTGCTTGTTGGCGCTTCTTATAATAACCTCAGCCGTTTTCAACAAAAGCGTGCCCGGGTGCCGTTTCAGATTGCCTTAAGTTATCGGGATCGGTTTGACGGGAAAAATATGAATAAGGCCGATTACTACTCGGTTAAGGGGTCCGTGTTCTTTTAAGTAAAGGTAAAAAAAGATAACCTCTCTATTAGCAAAAGTAGCCCTGCACTACATGTAGCGCAAGGCTTTAGCCCTGCTTATGCTGCTGATGGCCGAAACGATGATCATGGCCGGATAGTGTTCTATGCAATCTGCAATAATAAGAATCGAAAATTAACGAAAGGGAGGGATGATTTTGGAAGGTGAGGCACTTAAACTTAAAGAAATGGCCGGCATCATGATCATTTGCCCACAGGCGGATTTCACCATATCCCTGGAAAAGACTATGGATGATATCTATCAGGATTTGTGCGAGAAAGATTACAAGAAGATCCTGTTTGAATTCCTTCCCGAGAATCATATAACCAGCGGCGGGATGGCTATACTGTTCGGTCTTATCAGAGATAGCCAAAAAAGGAATCAAGAGATCGGTGTAACCGGTCTTTCGAAACACTTTGAGAAGACATTCCGGATGGTTGGAATAACTCGGTACGTGACTATTTATAACTCTATGGATGAGGCCCTTCGGAAAATGTCGCAACCAGGCTCCCAAACTCCTAATAATTGTGTCGATGAGCGAGGATAAAAAGGATTTAAAAAGATTGCCCATTGGCAGGATCATGATCAAAAAGGGATTTCTGACCAATGAGCAACTGGAAGCGGCCTTACGAAAGCAGAATAGCCAGACAAAAGAAAGGAAAAAACTCGGAGAGATCCTTATCCGGGATGGAGTCATCAAAGAAGAGGACCTGCTCGACTCACTGGCCGGGCAGATCGATATGACCTTTCTGCCTATGATGAAGTATAATCAATCTGTCTCGTCCCTGATCTCAAAGAAAAAAAGCCATAATAGCCGGCGGTATATAAACACCATGGCTTTCTTTATTGAAGTAGGTATTCTAATAAGTCACAATCGGGATACCAATACGCTGGTAAAATTAATCGCTAAAAAGGCGCCGGATATTATGGAGGCCGAGGGAAGCGACATTTTCCTCCTTGATCAGGATGAAAAAGAGCTATGTTCGTTGGTTGCCCGTGAGATGAATGGCCACATGATTCATTTTGATAAGAATCTGGGGATTGTCGGCCATGTTTTAAAAACCGGCCAACTGCTCAATGTCAAAGAGGCTTATCAGTCTCCTTTCTTTAACCCGCAAATAGCCGAAAAAACAGGCTATAGTCCCAAAACAGTCCTCTGTACGCCTCTTATCAACCCCAGAGGGAAGACCTTCGGTGTATTTCAAGTTCTCAATAAAAACCATGCTCATTTTACCAAAGAGGACGAGATCCTTATCCAAATCATGGCCTCACAGATTTCTGTAACCTTTGAAAATATCAACACCTGGAATGAACTCAAATTAGTCAAGGAATCTCTCATTAAGGAAAATATAAATCTTAGGCGTGAGAGAAAAAAGGAATACGGCCTTTTCGGGATCATCGGAACGGATAATCAACTTATCTCTATCCTGAAGACCGCAAGACAGGCGGCGCGCTTCAACATCCCCGTAACCATAGAGGGCGAAAGCGGCACAGGCAAAGAATTAATCGCTAAGTCCATTCACTATAACAGCTCCAGGGCCGAGGCGCCGTTTACTTGTGTAAATTGCTCGGCCATACCGGAGAACCTTCTTGAATCCGAACTATTCGGATATGAGAAAGGGGCCTTTACCGGTGCACAATCCTCAAAAATCGGGCTGTTTGAAGAAGCGGATAAAGGGACGCTTTTTCTGGATGAGATCGGAGATATGGATCCAAGATTACAGGTGAAAATCCTTCGCTTTCTGGAAACAGGCGAGATCCAAAAACTTGGAAACAATAAAATCAAAAAACTGGATGTGAGAATTATTACGGCCACGAATAGAAATCTGACCAATTTAATTAAAGAGGGAAGTTTTCGGGAAGATCTTTACTATAGAATCAACGTTATCAATCTTCGGCTTCCTCCATTGAGGGAAAGAAAGGTTGATATTCCTCTTTTGGTCAGACATTTTTTTCAAAAATTCGGGCCTTCGCTGAACAAAAAAGTAGAGGGCCTGACCCCCGAGGCCCAAAAATTGTTGCTCATATATCACTATCCGGGAAATATAAGGGAGCTGGAAAATATTATCAAAAGGGCGCTTGTTATTGCCGGGGGTTCATTCATAGAGGCTCAAGATCTGCCTGATCACTTACAATCAAAGAGGATTAGTCTGAGCGAATCCATAGAGGAGGGCGACTCCTCCTCTATTGTCTCCAAAGATTATGCCGCTTATAAGGAGATTAAGGCCGGAGCCAAAAGAGAGCTGGAGGAAAATCTAGATAAACGATTTATTATAGATCTACTTAAAAAGAACAACGGCAATGTCAGCCGTGCCGCCAAGCAAGCCAATATGAATCGCTCCCTCCTCCATCAAATGATACTTAAATACAAACTTGATACCCACCAATACCGCTTAATAAGTGTTAAAAATTGTTAATAAAAACTAACATATGTTAATCTTTTTTTACTCTTTAATATTTCCGATGTACATTTAAATAAAACAATATGTTTCATCCTCTTAACCCTTTCTGCATGCTCTCTATAATCTGTTAATGATAAATAACACTCGGCCTTGGTTTTGTTTATTTATATTACTGTTTCCAACTCACCTAATCCTGATTATATAGCTGCAACTCAAGCTTCAATCGATTCTTGCGCTACCCCATAATTTAACATGGCATCTGTATTGCACAAAGAGCAATAATAAGATAATTCAATGGTACGGAAATTTTTATTTTTTTTATATTGTTTTAATATCATTTTAATCCCTTATACATAATATATAAGGGGAAAATTGAAAGGAGGCTTTAAAAGATGTTAAGAAAATCAGAATCAAAAATAATCTCTTTCTCCCGTATGTCCCTGGTTATTACTTTAGGTTTCTTTATGATCATGACTCTGGCATCCTCAAGCTATGCAGGGGGATATATAAATGGGGATACAGCCCAGGATTACCTATACGCCCCTGCGGTTGGACCGAATGTGGTGGGTTACATGTTTGCTGAATATCTAAATACAGAGACCTCTTATATAAACCTTTTTGTCAGAAGATGCGAGTGCCTGAAGAGACTCGATTATACAAATGAGGGTGTTTTCGTCACCTATCCTCAGAGATTGAGCTGGGAAGAGTTTGATGGCCTTACCCCCTCGGTATTGGTGGGCATGGTCGATATTGATGGGCAACTCTCCACAGCGCTTGCTGCTGGGCAAGAGCTTATTGCTGTAATTGAGAGAGTATTAGAATACAAAAAGGTGGGGAGCAGGTTCGTAGCCAGAGTAAGTATTAAATTCGTAGCCGAGGCTCCCTAAATCTTGAATCTCTTGGCTCCCCATGAGCTTTTAGGCCGCCGTTCAGGCCATGGAAGTAACTATAGGCAACCTTATTATAGGCAATCTAAGGAATACAACAGGCAAAAATATGGGGAGAATTAAGATAAGGGAGAAATTATTATGAAAAAGATTATTATAAAAATAAAAAAATTGAAAATAAAAAAAGTACCTCATCTTTTCCCGGCTTTTACTTTTAGTTTTATATGTGGAATGTTTTTATTGCTTTTCGCTCAACCCGCTATAATGAATACTAAAGTGCCTACCGATTCAATCCGGAGCAAAAGCTCCGGAGAAAAGGTCCGGTTAGAGGAAGAGGCGGTTAATACCCCCCATCCCGACTTGCACCGGGGGCGGCCTTCTCCTTCTATAGCAATAGCAAAAACCAGTGCAAATCTCGGCCGGTTTATCCCCGATGAGCAAATTTACGCCGAAATGGATGATCCGGTTGAGGAAACCGCCAAAGAAGATAAATCAGCCAGCCGAATAAATTATCATAAAAAACACATTTTGGTCAAATTTTCTCCCGAGGTTGAGGATGAGATAGAGCAGGGTAATAAACCCAATATCCCCCATGAACTGAAGCGCATGATTTCCAGGGGAAAAGTCCGGCAGATAGAGGTGGGGGAAGGCGAATCGGTTGAGAAGCTCCTGGAGAAATACAATACGGAGCATTCCCATCTGATCCAATATGCGCAGCTCGACTATGAGTGTGAGGCCCAGGGTATGGATACATACAGTTTGATCGGAAAGAAAAAAATCCTTGCCCTCCGGGATCGCAAGGCCGGAGGAAAACTTTGGAAGGAAGATGAGATAGATGAATTCAAGAAACTTTTAGATAACAGGAAAGGTAATCCCCATTTATTCGGGTTTATCGAGACAGGCGCGGATTATGCGATTGAAGAGTATTTTTTCTCGGGCGATCCTTTAAAAAACGACCAATTTCTATGGCATTTAGACGATATCAATATTAGGGTTGCCTGGGATGAGACCTCTGGGGACCCATCGGTCGTTATTGCAGTTATTGATACAGGGGTTGCCTATGAAGATGCCGATTTACAGGAGCATGAGTATTCCAGGGTGGCAAGTTTGAGTGATGGTTACAAAAAGGCCCCCGGCTTGCAAAATTCAAACCTATGGATCAATAGTCGGGAAGTACCCGAAAATAATGTGGATGATGATAGGAATGGATATGTGGATGATGTGAATGGGTATGATTTTATCGATGGTGACGGGTATCCCCATGATGACAATGGGCATGGGACTTCCCTTACAAATCTCATCGCCTACAATTTTGAAGAAAATACAATAGGCCTGGCCTCTCAATGCAGTCTTATGATTCTCAAAGTCCTCGATCACAGGGGAAGGGGCTTTTCCTCCACCCTGGCCGAAGGGATCTATTATGCGGCGGATCATGGGGCAAATGTAATTAACTTAAGTGTGGCCTGGCCGCCGGGACTTGACCCCGGTCCGGTTGTCAGTGAGGCAATAGCTTATGCAGCCAAAGCAGGAGCCGTTATAGTAGCCGGTACGGGAAACAATTCACGGAACAAAATCTGCTATCCTGCGGCTTATGATGAAGTTATTGCCGTTGGAGCAACCCGGCTTGACCGGGCGCGGGCATATTACTCAAATTATGGATACAAATTGGAGATTATGGCGCCGGGCGGAAACAATTATTTGGATCTAAATCTGGACGGATACCCTGACGGAATTCTCCAGGAAACATTCCAACCCAGATATCATAATTCTTCATCCGGCGAGATATTAGCCGATCCATCCAGTTTCGGGTATGAGTTTCTACATGGAACATCCATGGCCACTGCTATTGTTACAGGCGTAGTGGGATTGATGATCTCTATTGATCCCGGGCTTGATTTAATCGATATTAGAAATATTCTTTATAATACAGCCACAGATCTTGGGCCTGCGGGTTGGGATAAAGAATATGGCTATGGACTAATCAATGCGGGTGAGGCCGTTGCTCATATCTGCTATGGCTGGGAAAATAAAGACAATAAATGGAATGATGCCGGAAAGAAGAATAAGTTCAGAAAGAAGAAGTCCAAAGGTCAAGACTCTGATGACTACCAGGATCCAACCTGGCCGGAGGAAGATCCGAATAACAACATCGATAATAATGACGACGGTCTTGATCAGGATAATAATCAGGACTATCCGGGCTATCCGGGGCAACCATGTCCGCATCCGGATTGTTTAAACGATCTTGAAATAGAAGCCGAGTGCGACAGTTGTCTGAATGATGAGGAAATTGAGGGGGAGTGCCTCCCCTTAGATGATGACGAAGAGGATGAATGTTGACAAAAAGGAATCAGGGAGGCAATAGTTTAGCTATTTGATTCTTCTATTCCCTAAACTTTCTGTTGCCATTTTGCAGTGTCATCACTTAGATTGATCTCCTGAATCTGGGCCTCAATGAAAGCCTGCTTGGGAGGGATATCCAATGATGCAATCACCGCTCTATCCCGGTGAAACTGATAACCATTTGCTTTTAAGGCTGAGAAGGCGAGAGGGTAATATTAATAGAAAAGTCGAAAAATAATAACTATAAATTATAAGCAAGTTATAATTTATAGCAAAAGAAGGTTTCACTGTATGAGTAATATTTTTCTGATCAGCAACTGATGGAGAAAAGGACAATAGTATTCAAAAAAATTGAGCAAAATTGGATAGACTGCCCCTCAAACTGGAATGGGTGGCAGTTCCAGCCTATTTAATTTATCTGAAAGGAGGGTTCTTGGTAGGCAGGCCAGTCATCTAGAAAGGGTTCAACGACGAGTTCGGCCGGCTCATTTTCAGGTAAGTTGGGAGGATCTCTTGAAGGTTTTTGTTGCCAGATGCCAAGATGTTTAAGTATCTTTTTTATTACAAGTGGAGCGGTGATAAAACTAACGATTTTCATTTGCCCAGAGCAATTTGGGCATTGAAGGGGGTCAAATTTCCAGATCTTCTTGATACATTCTCGCCATGTTTTAGAAGGGATACGGGGTGGGTTATATAAGGTGGACCCCATTGTCAAGACCACTTTTTATTAAAATTAAGACATGATTGATAAAGAGTAGTAGTCGTAGCCTTTCTTTCTTTTTTTGCTTCTTTTTTTCTTTCTTTGTGGATACCTGTGGATATGTGGACAAATCTAGTCAACCGTTGATTATATAAGGTCTTATAGGTAGTTAACATATTCACAGTTTATTAAAAGATCACCTCCTTAACGTTTTATCAAAATAAATTTCAGATGGTGTTTTATATCTCAATGATTGATGAGGCCTGGAATAGTT